>CAUVJL010000094.1:0-10889 GCA_963552075.1 uncultured Neisseria sp. | reverse complement strand
TGGATTTTGTGATGGACGGCGACTTGGAAGAAATCACCAACGCCCTGATTGCCGAACATCAGGCTGAACTTCTGGCGGCAATGGGCGATTAATGGGACGGTTGACGCTTGGTTTCAAAGCGTGAAGGCAGGCTTGATGGCGGGAAAACAAGTTCTGCCGCAGCGTAAATCAAGCCTCAGCCGTCGCCCTTTCCGTAACCATAAAAATCTTATGCGGAAATGACGGCGCTCCTAAAAACATCTTCCCAACGTCCTCAAACGCAAGCTCAGATAAACCGATTCTACACAGTCCTCCAACACCCCGCCCCTTTTCAGACGACCCATCCCAACCCATGAACACCCCGCTCACCCGCCGCCGTTTTTTCGCCATCGCTGCCCTGACTGCCGCCGGAGCGACCGCGCCCTTCCTCCTGAACCGCAACCGCCCTGCCCCGTTACCAACTACCGGCGAGCCCGTCATTTGGAAAGGCATCGCGCTGGGTTCCGGCGCCGAACTCCGCCTATTCGGCGTTGACCGCAAAGAAGCCGAAATCCTCGTCAACAAAGTCCTCGCAGAAGTCGCCCGCCTCGAAAAAATCTTCAGCCTCTACCGCGAAGACAGCCTGATCAACCGACTGAACAAAGAAGGTCGTCTGAACAACCCGCCGCCCGATTTCCTCGCCCTGTTGAGCATCTGCCGCGATATCCACGCCCTGACAGACGGCGCGTTCGACCCCACTGTCCAAGTGTTGTGGAATCTCTACGCAGACCATTTCCGCCGCAACCCGCGTGCCGAAACCCCGCCGTCCGAACCGGACATCCGGCGCACCCTCAAACTCGTCGGCTTCAAACACGTCGTCTTCGACCAAAAAGCCATCCTCTTCGAACAAAAAGGCATGGGCTTATCCCTCAACGGCATCGCCCAAGGCTACATTACCGACAAAATCACCGCCCTGCTGCAACAACACGGCATCCGCCAAGCCCTCGTCGATATGGGCGAAATCCGCGGCTTCGACACCGACAACCAACGCACATGGAACGTCGGCATCCGCAATCCCCAAAACGAAGAAGCCACCCTCCTGACCATCCCCATGCAAAACCAAGCCTTCGCCACCTCAGGCGGCTACGGTACCGTGATGGACGAAGCCGGCAAGTTCACCCACCTCTTCGACCCGCGCACCGGCACTGCCACACCGCGCTACCGCAGCGTCAGCGTCATGGCGCCGACTGCCGCCGTTGCCGATGCCTTCTCCACCGCGTTCTCCATCATGGACGAAGCCGCCATCCGAACCGCCGCGCGCGCCAAACAGGCAAAAGTCTGGCTGGTCATGCCCGACAACCGCATTGAAACCCTAGCCTGAACGACTTATCCGCTAAAATGGTGTACTACAAAGAAACGCAGCTACAAGGTCGTCTGAATGCCCAAACTCCATCAAATCATCGAACGTCATTGGCAACGCCCCAATCCGTTTTTATCTCTCCTGCTCAAACCTTTATCCAAGCTGTTTGCCAAAATTGCGGCAAAACGGCGCGATGATTTCGTTTCAGGTCGTCTGAAAAGCGAAAAGCTGCCCGTACCTGTGGTCGTGGTCGGCAATATCCATGCAGGCGGGACGGGGAAAACGCCGATTGTCGCCGCGCTGGTGTCGGGTTTGCAGGAAAAAGGCATCAAGGTTGGCATCATCAGCCGGGGTTACGGGCGCAAGAGTAAAGAGGTTCATGTATTGAATGCCAAGAGCCGTGCGGAAGATGCGGGCGATGAGCCTTTGCTGCTGTTCCGCAAAACCGGCGCACCGACGGCGGTGGGCAGCAGCCGTGCGGAGGCAGGCAGGGCGTTGCTGGCGGCGCATCCCGACATCGGGTTGATTGTGGCGGACGACGGCTTGCAGCATTACGCCCTGCGGCGGGATGTGGAAATCGCGGTGTTTCCGGCGGCAGATACGGGGCGCACGGATTTGGATTTGCTGCCCAACGGCAGTTTGCGCGAACCTTTGTCGCGGCTGGATTCGGTGGATGCGGTCGTTGTCAGCGGCGGCAAGGCGGATGCGTCGTTTGCGTTGTCTGAAAACATGTTTCACAGCCTTATCGAAACGGGACAAATTTACCGTTTGAACAAGCCGTCTGAAATACTGGACACAGGCCGTCTGAAAAATCAAATCGTCGCCGCCGTGGCGGGCATCGCCAAACCGGAGCGCTTTTTTGATTCGCTGCGGAATATGGGCATAACGTTGAACCAAACCGTCGCGCTGCCCGACCATGCCGGCATCGCAGCGGCAGACTTGCCGGATGCGGACGCGGTGATTATTACGGAAAAGGATGCGGTCAAGTTTTCAGACGGCCTCAATCTGAACCATGTATGGGTGTTGCCTGTTTGTGCGATAATCGAACCTGATTTGTCGGCGTTTGTATTGGAACGGCTGAAAGATTCCCGACAGGTCGTCTGAAATCAATTGATTCTTTGTTGCTGTTTGTCTTGAATAATAAGGAAATTTATGAACCTGAAAAAACTGCTGCTCACTTTCGTTGCCATTGCCGCCTGTTCCGCCGCAACAGCCGCGCCTCCAAGCGATAAGTCTTTAAATAGATGGATGGAAGTCCAGCATCTCGAACGCGACTTTCTCAAAAATTTGACCAACATGGCGGAAGCACAAAACCGACAGCTCATGCAACCGATCATCTCCTCATATCCACCGGAACTACAGCCGCAATTACAAGCCGCGTCAGACCGTTATATGAACAAAGTGTTTAAAGCTTATTTCACACCGCAACTTAGAAACAAATTAATGAAAGAAATAAAAAAAGTTGCCAAGGACGAGTTCACTCAACAAGAGATTGATGCCATGATTGCGTTTTACGAGACTCCCGTAGGACAATCTATCGTGGAGAAAAATTCGGCATTCATAAAAAAACTCGCCAATATAGGGGCAAGCGAAGCGGATATGAAAGAAATAGAAACAATCAGCGAACACTACCTAATTGAATTTGAAAACGAAATTAAAAAAATATTGTCTGAAGAATGTACCCCCTAAACCTTAAACAGGAGAAAAAGATGAAACTGAAAACCTTGTTATTGCCCTTCGCCGCGCTGGCATTGTGTGCCAACGCATTTGCCGCTACACCCAGCGACGCGTCGCTGGAGCGTCTGTTTGAAGTACAGAAGATGGATGCCCTGTTGGAACAGTCTTTCCAAAGCATGGAAGGCATCGTGCTTTCCGATCCGAATGTACAGAAATTTTTGAAAGATGCGCCGGAAGACAAACGTCCGCAGTTGGAAGCCGTCTTGAAAAAGTATGCAACCCGGTCGATTGCCGAAATCAACACGCCGCAAGTGCGCGCCCAGTTGCGTAAAGCGGCTTTAGACGGCATGAAGACGGTTTATACGCAAGAAGAAGTCAACGCATTGATTGGCTTTTACAGCACGGCGGTAGGTCAATCGATAATGGATAAAACGCCGCGCTATCTTGAGGCAACGGTGAAACCTATGATGGACATCCTTGCCGGTAAATACACCCAATCCAACCAAAGCGCAAACTTGAGGCGCGAAATCCGCCAAATCATGTGCGAAGGCAAAAATCCTGCCCAAGCCTGCGCCAAACAGCCTAACAAACCGGCACGGAAAAAATAATGCCGCTTGAGGTCGTCTGAAAACGAGCGAAGCAAGTTTCGCCAAAACGAGCAAAGCGAGCTTCGCTAAAACCATCAAACCCGAAAGAAACCCCATGGAAAAAAAATTCTTAGACATCCTCGTCTGCCCCGTTACCAAAGGCAGGCTGGAATATCATCAGGACAAACAGGAATTGTGGAGCCGTCAGGCGAAGCTGGCTTATCCGATTAAAGACGGCATTCCCTATATGCTAGAAAACGAAGCGCGAGCGTTGAGCGAAGAGGAACTCAAAGCATGACCGAATTCGTCGTATTGATTCCGGCGCGGCTGGATTCATCGCGCCTGCCCGGAAAAGCCTTGGCGGATATTCACGGCAAACCGATGGTCGTGCGCGTTGCCGAACAGGCGGCAAAAAGCAAAGCCGCGCGCGTCGTCGTTGCCACCGACCATCCCGATATTCAGACGGCCTGTCAGGCGCACGGCGTCGAAGTCGTCATGACTTCAAACCGGCACGAAAGCGGCACGACCCGCCTTGCCGAAGCCGCTGCCGCGCTGAAACTGCCGCAACATCTGGTGGTCGTCAACGTACAGGGCGACGAGCCGCTGATTGCCCCCGAACTCATCGACCGCACCGCCGAAGTCTTGGTAGAAAATAACGTGCAGATGGCGACCGCGGCGCACGAATTGCACGATTTCGACGAATTTATGAACCCCAACGTCGTCAAAGTCGTCCTCGACAAAAATCGCAACGCCATCTACTTCAGCCGCGCCCCGATTCCCTATCCACGCGATGCCATGCGCGCCGAAAAACGCGAATTGCCCGCCGAAACCGCTGTCCTGCGCCATATCGGCATCTACGCCTACCGCGCCGGTTTTCTGCAACGCTACGCCGAAATGAGCGTCTCGCCGCTGGAAACCATCGAATCGTTGGAACAACTGCGCGTCCTGTGGCACGGCTACCCGATTGCCGTCGAAACCGCCAAAGAAGCCCCCGCAGCCGGCGTGGATACGCATGAAGATTTGGACAGGGTCCGAGCCGTCTTTGAGGCCGTCTGAAAGGAAAAACATGACCGATTTACGCCATTTGAGCCGCGAAGAGCAAAAACTGCTTGCCGATGTTGCCCTGCTGGTTCAAAACGACGACCAAGAGTTTAACTATGAAATGTTGAAAGCCGCCGCGCCGGATGAAGCCAGCGGCGAGTTTTGGTTCCGTATGGCGGAAACGCTCAGTACGCTGCCACCCAACCGTTCGCTGGATTTGCGCCTGAACGGCGGCAGGCTGACGGTTGCCGTGTCGATTTTGTCGGTTTTGCTGCAAGACAGCCCTGAAATTCCGCAGCTTTGGGCGCAAAAGGTGATTGCGCTCAACTATCTGGCACACGGGCATCAGACCCGTGCGCGCGGTTTGGCGCAGCAGGCGGACAAGGCGGCGGAAGCCAACGAGGAAGAGTATTTGGCGAAGACTTTATCGCAAAACCTGCTTTCCACTTTGAAAGACGCATTGGAGCGTTTTCCCGAAGATACATGGTTTGCCGAAATGCGCGATGACGCATGGAAACATTTCGGCGCTGAACAGGTCGTCTGAAGTTTTGAACGATAATCGCAAGCCGTGTAAAATCATTTGAATCACGTTTCAAATCCATACTACTTAACAAGAAGGAACACCCATGAAAGTATTATTGTTAGGCGCGCCGGGCGCGGGCAAAGGCACTCAGGCACAATTCATCACCGCTGCGTTCGGCATTCCGCAAATTTCCACCGGCGATATGCTCCGCGCTGCGATCAAAGCAGGCACGCCGCTGGGTTTGGAAGCGAAAAAAATCATTGACGAAGGCGGCTTGGTGCGCGACGACATCATCATCGGCATGGTGAAAGAGCGTATCGCGCAAGACGACTGCAAAAACGGTTTCCTGTTTGACGGCTTCCCGCGCACGCTGGCACAAGCTGAAGCGATGGTTGAAGCGGGCGTGGATTTGGACGCGGTCGTTGAAATCGACGTACCCGACAGCGTGATTGTCGACCGCATGAGCGGCCGCCGCGTCCACTTGTCTTCCGGCCGCACCTACCACGTTACCTACAATCCGCCCAAAGTCGAAGGCAAAGACGACGTAACCGGCGAAGATTTGATTCAGCGCGACGACGACAAAGAAGAAACCGTCAAAAAACGCCTTGCCGTTTACCACGAGCAAACCGAAGTGCTGGTTGATTTTTACAGCAAACTGGAAGGCGAACACGCGCCGAAATACATCAAGGTTGACGGCACTCAGCCGGTAGAAGCCGTGAAAGCCGAAATATTGGGCGCATTGGGCAAATAAATCGAAAAGGTCGTCTGAAAACAAAACAGAAAGTCAGGTTTCAGACGACCTGTTTTTGATAAACAGCGTGTTGCAACCGAAAAACAATCATTCGGCGTCATTCCCGCGCAGGCGGGAATCCATTTCTGAATTTGGGCAATCGCTGTTTAAATCTGATGAACTGAGTTTTATCAATGGATTCCCGCCTGCGCGGGAATGACGGCTGATGCACCAGTTCAAATTTATCCGAAACAGTTTGTCGGGGGCTTGAGTCCGCGTAGGTCGGACATCAATGCCCGACCTACGGTTTGAATTTACGTTGTTACTGCGAAAAAGACGATAAAGGTCGTCTGAAAACCCAAAACGAAAACACCATGAATCCTTTAATCACCGACTTCCAAACTCCGCAACAACGCACTCCCGTCATCGTTGCCCTTGATTTTGCCAACGAAAAAGACACGCTCGGATTCGTCCGCAACCTTGATCCGGCGTTGTGCCAAATCAAAATCGGCAAAGAGCTGTTTACCGCCACGGGGCGCAGTTTGGCGGAAAGCCTGATTCATCAGGGTTTCAAACTTTTTCTCGATTTGAAATACCACGACATTCCCCACACCGTCGCGCAAGCCTGCAAAGTTGCCGCCGACATGGGCGTGTGGATGGTAGATATGCACGCATCGGGCGGCCGCCGCATGATGGAAGCCGCCTCCGAAGCCGTTGCCGGATACGGCACGAAACCGCTCTTAATCGGCGTAACCGTATTGACCAGCATGGAACAAAGCGATTTGGCGGAAATCGGTTTGAACATCGCCCCTGAAGAACAAGTCATCCGCTTGGCGAAACTGGCGCAAAGTTCGGGCTTGGACGGCGTGGTATGTTCCGCTCAAGAAGCCGCACCATTGCGCCGCGAATTAGGACAAGATTTCGTCTTGGTCACGCCGGGTATCCGCTTGGACGTTGTCGGCAATAACGACGATCAACGCCGCATCATGACACCGGCCGAAGCATTGGCGGCAGGATCGACTTATCTGGTAATGGGCCGTCCGGTAACCAAAGCTGCCGATCCGGTAGCCGTATTGCGCGAAGTGAACCGCGTGGTAAACCTTGAAGCAAACTGATTTTCAGGCGACCTTACAGGTTGAGGTTGTCTGAAAAAAAACACAACGGAGGCAATATGCCCACCAAGTTCCAACAAGAAACCCTCAAATCCCGTTTCGCACAAGCCAAAGTCCTTGTTGTCGGCGACGTGATGCTCGACCGCTATTGGTTTGGCGACGTGTCCCGTATTTCGCCCGAAGCGCCCGTGCCGGTGGCGAAAATCGGACGTATCGACCAACGGGCGGGCGGAGCGGCGAACGTCGCGCGCAACATCGCTTCGTTGGGCGGCAAAGCAGGGCTGTTGTCGGTAACCGGCGACGACGAAGCCGCCAATGCGCTCGACGCGCTGATGGCGCAAGACGGCGTCGCCTCCTATCTGATGCGCGACAAACAAATCGCCACCACCGTCAAACTGCGCGTCGTCGCCCGCAACCAGCAGCTTATCCGCCTTGATTTTGAAGAGCATCCCAACCGCGAAGTGTTGGAGCAAATCAAGCAGAAATACCGCGAAGTATTGCCCGAATACGATGCCATCATCTTTTCAGACTACGGCAAAGGCGGTCTGTCCCACATCTCCGATATGATAGATTGGGCGAAACATGCCGGTAAAACCGTATTAATCGACCCCAAAGGCGACGATTATGAAAAATACGCTGGCGCCACGCTGATTACGCCCAACCGCGCTGAATTGAAAGAAGTGGTCGGCAGTTGGAAAAACGAAAGCGAGCTGACCGAAAAAGCGCAAAACCTGCGCCGCCACCTCGACCTGACCGCTGTTTTACTGACCCGAAGCGAAGAGGGCATGACCCTGTTCAGCGAAGGCGAACCCATTTACCAGCCCACCCGCGCCCAAGAAGTTTACGACGTATCCGGCGCAGGCGACACCGTCATTGCCGGAGTAGGCTTGGGGCTGGCGGCAGGCTACACCATGCCCGAAGCCATGCACCTCGCCAATACCGCCGCCGGCGTCGTCGTCGCCAAACTCGGCACAGCGGTTTGCTCGTTTGCAGAGTTGAACAAAGCATTGGAAGAGCAGTAATTTCTTTTTCAGACGACCCCATCTTTCCAAGGTCGTCTGAAACGAGTGCAACGAGTTTCGCTAAAACCAAAAATCAAAGGAAACCCAATATGACCATCATCGTAACAGGCGCGGCCGGCTTTATCGGCAGCAACATCGTCAAAGCCCTCAACCAACGCGGCATTACCGACATCGTCGTCGTCGACAACCTGACCCGTGGCGAAAAATTCAAAAACCTTGCCGAGTGCGAAATCGCCCACTACCTCGACAAACACGAATTCATCCGCCAAGTGCGCGGCCATCTTCTGCCCTACGAAAACATCGAAGCCGTCTTCCACCAAGGCGCGTGTTCCGACACCATGAACCACGACGGCCTCTACATGATGGACAACAACTACCAGTACACGCTCGACCTTTTGGACTGGTGTCAGGACGAACGCATCCCCTTCCTCTACGCCTCCAGCGCCGCCGTCTACGGCAAAGGCGAAATCTTTCGCGAAGAGCGCGAACTTGAAAAACCACTCAACGTCTACGGCTACTCCAAATTCCTGTTCGACCAAGTATTGCGCCGCCGCATGAAAGAAGGCCTGACCGCCCAAGTCGTCGGCTTCCGCTACTTCAACGTCTACGGACAACACGAACAACACAAAGGCCGCATGGCATCCGTCGCCTTCCACCATTTCAACCAATACCGCGAACACGGTTACGTCAACCTGTTCGGAGCCAACGACGGCTACGGCAACGGCGAACAAACCCGCGACTTCGTCAGCGTCGAAGACGTCGCCAAAGTCAACCTCTACTTCTTCGACCACCCCGAACTCTCCGGCATCTACAACCTCGGCACAGGCCGCAGCCAACAGTTCAACGAACTCGCCGCCGCCACCGTCAACGCCTGCCGCGCTGTCGAAGGCAAACCTGAATTGAGCTTAAAAGAACTGATAGAAGAAGAACTTATCCGCTACATCCCCTTCCCCGACGCGCTCAAAGGCAAATACCAAAGCTTCACCCAAGCCGACATTGCCAAACTGCGCGAAGCCGGATACAAGGAAGAATTTTTGGATGTCAAAGCAGGCGTCGAGCGCTACGTCAAATGGATGCTGGAAAATTTGGCTTAATTTGAAATGCGTATAAAAGAGGTCGTCTGAAAACTCGGATTTGAGGTTTTCAGACGACCTTTCCCATACAAACCTCGTCTGAAACCCCTTATAATCCAACCTTTCTCTATTCTTCCCGCTCTCGATGTCCGAACTCTTCGCACCTTCCTCCATTTCTGTATCCGAACTCAACGCCCTCGCCAAAGCCTTGCTGGAAGACCATCTTGCCGGCTTGTGGATTGCGGGCGAAGTGTCCAACCTGACCCGTGCCGCCAGCGGACATTATTATTTCTCGCTCAAAGACAGCCGTGCGCAGGTGCGTTGCGCCATGTTCAAGGGGGCGGCGGCACGTTTGGCGAAACCTTTGAAAGAAGGCGACCATATCGAAGTGGCGGGCAAAATCAGTATTTACGAGGCGCGAGGCGAATTTCAGATTACCGTGAACGAGGTGCGGCTCAAAGGCTTGGGACAGCTTTACGAAGCCTACGAGCGGCTGAAGGCGCAGTTGCAGGCGGAAGGCGCGTTTGCGGCGGAGCGCAAGAAACCTTTACCCGCCCGACCGCAATGTATCGGCATCGTAACCAGTCTGGCGGCGGCGGCATTGCGCGATGTCGTTACCACCCTGAAACGCCGTGCGCCCGAAATTCCCGTCATTGTTTATCCGACCGCCGTTCAAGGCGCGGGCAGCGAGTTTCAGATTGCCCAAGCAATTAAAACCGCATCGCAACGCGCCGAATGCGATGTGTTGATTGTCTGTCGCGGCGGCGGCAGCATTGAAGACTTGTGGGCGTTTAACGAAGAACCGGTCGTACGCGCCATCGAAGCCTGCGCGATTCCGGTCGTCAGCGGCGTGGGACACGAAACCGATTTCACGCTCGCCGATTTCGTCGCCGACGTGCGCGCGCCCACGCCGACCGGCGCGGCGGAACTGGTCAGCCCCAACCGCCAAGAATCGCTGCACCGCCTCGCCCAGGCCAAAGGTCGTCTGAAAACCGTTTTGGAACAACGCTATTTCGATGCCAGCCAGAAGCTCGACTGGCTCGCGCGGCAAATCCGCCACCCGCGCCAAAAACTCGACGAACAGCGCACCTACATCCGCAAACTGGCGCAAACCCTGTCCTACTCGATGACGCAAAACGTCCGCGCCCACACCGCCCGTTTCGAACGCCAAACCCAAGCCCTGAAACATTGCCGCCCCGATATTTCCGTTTACCGGCAAGACATCGACCGCTTTCAGACGACCTTGTCGCACGCCTTCCGCCAACTGCTCGCCCACCGCCGCCAAAGCCTGACTGCCCAAACCGCCCTGCTCGAAGCCATCTCGCCGCAGCAGATTCTGGAACGCGGCTTCTCCGTCGTCAAAAACACACGCGGACAAGTCATCCGCAACGCCGATGTTTTGAAGCAAGGGCAGAAACTGCACATCACTTTTGCCGACGGCGAAACCGATGTGCGCGTAACCAAAGAGCAGGCGCAGCGGGAATTGTTTGATTAATCGTCGGCTTGAATGAAGAAGGTCGTCTGAAAACGAGCGTGGCAAGTTTTCAGACGACCTTTTGATTTTAATGGTAAGCGTTTTCCTTCCGTTGACTGATGGAGAAAAGCAAGAAACAAAGCGATCGAAACCACGGATAAATACCGCAAAACCTGCCTTCCCCACCCCATCTCCTGCCGGACCAAATTTGGCGCAGATTACCGAATGCAGTGATTACCGATTGACTGAGTATTCAAACAAAACTCCCTGATTTCAATCTATAGTGGATTAACTTTAAACCAGTACGGCGTTGCCTCGCCTTAGCTCAAAGA
>CAUVJL010000093.1:0-10933 GCA_963552075.1 uncultured Neisseria sp. | reverse complement strand
TCTGTACTGTCTGCGGCTTCGTCGCCTTGTCCTGATTTAAAGTTAATCCACTATACCGTCCATTCCCCCTACCCTTGCAGTCGTAATGCTTCCAAACAAATTAAAGGTCGTCTGAAAACCCTGTTTCAAGTTTTCAGACGACCTTTTTCAACCTACCATCAAGTCATTAGGATTCGACGGGGATGATGCCGATTTTTGCCTGCCATTTGCGCGGAGCGGTGGCATGGATGGATTCGCCTTTGCTGTCCACGGCGACGGTTACGGGCATGTCTTTGACTTCAAACTCGTAAACCGCTTCCATGCCCAATTCGGGGAACGCCAAGACTTTGGAGGATTTGATGGCTTTTGCCACGAGGTATGCCGCGCCGCCGACTGCCATGAGGTACACGGCTTTGTTGTCGGCGATGGCTTCGCAGGTGGCTGCACCGCGCTCGGATTTGCCGATCATGCCCAAGAGGCCGGTTTGTTCGAGCATTTGGCGGGTGAATTTGTCCATGCGGGTGGCGGTGGTCGGGCCTGCCGGACCGACTACTTCGTCGCCGACCGGATCGACGGGGCCGACGTAGTAAATCAGGCGGTTGGTGAAATCGACCGGCAACTCTTCGCCTTTGTCGAGCATATCGACGAGGCGTTTGTGCGCGGCATCGCGGCCGGTAAGGATTTTGCCGTTCAACAGCAATACGTCGCCGGTTTTCCAGCTGGCAACTTCTTCTTTGGTCAGTTTGTCGACATCGATGCGTTTGCCGTTGTCGGGGCTGTAAGTCAAATCGGGCCAGTCTTCAACGCGCGGCGGGGTCAGTTCGACCGGACCGGAGCCGTCCAATTCGAATTCGACGTGGCGGGTGGCGGCGCAGTTCGGAATCATGGCAATCGGTTTGGATGCGGCATGAGTCGGGTAATCGAGGATTTTGACGTCCAACACGGTGGTCAGTCCGCCCAAACCTTGTGCGCCGATGCCCAACGCGTTGACTTTTTCAAAGAGCTCGAGGCGCAGGGATTCGGTGGTGGACAATTCTGCGCCGGACGCGGCTTTTTCCTGCAACTCTTGAATGTCGATGTGGCTCATCAGGGATTCTTTCGCCATCAGTACGGCTTTTTCGGGCGTACCGCCGATGCCGATACCCAAAATGCCGGGAGGACACCAGCCCGCGCCCATGGTCGGGATGGTTTTCAGCACCCAATCGACGATGTTGTCGGAAGGATTGAGCATGGCGAGTTTGGATTTGTTTTCAGAGCCACCGCCTTTTGCCGCGCAGGTTACTTCGACTTTGTCGCCCGGTACGATGCTCATGTGGATGACGGCGGGAGTGTTGTCTTTGGTGTTTTGGCGTTTGCCGGCAGGATCGGCGAGGACGGACGCGCGCAGGGTGTTGCCTTCCCAAGTGTAGGCACGGCGCACGCCTTCGTTAACCATCTCTTCCACGCTCATGTCCGCATCCCATTGGACGTTCATACCGACTTTGAGGAAGACGGTTGCGATACCGGTGTCTTGGCAGATGGGGCGGTTGTTTTCGGCACACATGCGGCTGTTGACCAAAATCTGCGTCATCGCATCTTTGGCGGCGGGATTTTCTTCCTTCTTCCACGCCTTATAGAGCGCGTCGATGTAGTCTATCGGATGGTAATAGCTGATGAATTGGAAGGCATCGCAGATACTTTGGATAAAGTCTTCTTGCTTAATGACGGTCATGATTGTGTTCCTTTTCATATGGTAGGGAGGGTTTGTTAGCTTTTTTATAGAGGCCGTTTTTCAGACGACCTTAATCGGTGTAATAGTGCTGTCAATCGATATGAGGCGACAATATGATTTTTATAATTTATTGATTTTCATAAAACTTAATAACCTATCATTTCACTCGGATGATGATAACGGGTATTGTCGGCAATATTTACCGGTAGAAATAAAACTACAATTAATCTGTCCACTAAAATTCCAAAGGGTCGTCTGAAAAGGCTGGATTCACCGCCGCAATGAACCTTACTAATAACATGAATTTAAAAAGAAACAATTACTTTTCAGACGACTTGTCTTTCTTTTTTCAACCATACACAAATGTAAAAGCCGTGTCATTCTACCCACGATGATTTTTGACGGAAGTCAAACTTAGCCGTTTTTATGAAATTTTATAACACCATTTGCATTTGCTTACACTTTGAAAATTTATCCAATAAATACATAGATATATGCTTTTATATCAAACACTTAATAATGATATTTACTCGTATTTCAAATACAGTTTTTATCAGTTATTCCTTTATCGTAAGTTTATTTTATCTTACAAAATAACAAGATGGCACAAAGGTCGTCTGAAAACCGCTATTTTTTGTTCACAATCCGCCCCCACCCTGCCTTTACGACTCTGCCATCATCAAAAAACCCAAATTCTGATACACTAATAAAAGACAGTCAGACGTTGATTTATAAGACGTTTCCTGAAAAATATCTACATTTTAAAAATTTGTAATAAAAATACACACATCCGATTTCCCCTATCCCATTCCACAGGACACTACCATGAGTGAAAACTTGTTAACCCTGACCATAGACGGCCACGAGGTCAAAGCCTCCGCCGACTCGTCAATCATTCAGGCCTATGCCCGTGCCGGCAGCGCGATTACCGCCAACGTCGGCTGCATGGGGCAAGGCGTGTGCGGTTCCTGCCGCTGCATGATCCGCAAGGAAGGCGAGCGCGAGGTAACGACTGCGTTGGCGTGTGAAACCAAAGTCGAAGAAGGGATGCAGGTCAGCTTCTTGGACTACTTCATTCCCGAGCATATCCAATATTACGACGTGAGCGAGGTCGGCGACGGCTGGAACTGGCTGGACGATACCGCTAAAGCCTTCCCCGAAGCGCAAAACTGTCGTCATTGCGGCGGCTGCAACCGCGCCTGTCCTAAAGGTTTGCAAGTGGAAAACGGCGTAGCGCAGGTAGTTTCCGGCGATTTCGGCGCAGCTGCGCTGACCTTCGACCAATGTGTGATGTGCAACCTCTGCACCCTTTCCTGCCCAGAACACATCCGTCCGAACCACTTGGGCCTGTTCGCCCGCCGTATGAAAGCGGCGCGTACATTGCGCCCTGTGGATTTGATGCGCCGCCTGCGCGAAATCGACAGCGGCAAAATGAAAGTCGAATTTGAAGAGGAGTCAGTGTGATGGCTAACAAAATCCAAGGCATAGACTACGAAACCGCCCTTGCCAATCTGCGTGCGTCCTCATTGGAACTGCGTGGCGATTTACCTGAAAAAAACGAATTGCTGAGCCAGTTTCACCCCGACTATCAAGCCGATGCGCGTGTGAAACTGCCTATCGGCCCGAACCAAGGCGATTACTGCCACCCTGACCTGGCCAAACTCTTAATCAGTCAGCCTCTGATTGACGACTATGATTTGTCGGGTGCGGAACACTTGAACACTGACGTCTTGGTGATCGGCGGCGGCGGTGCAGGTGCGGCGGCGGCATTGTCTGCGACTGAAGCCGGCGCACGCGTCATCATGGCAAACAAGCTGCGTATCGGCGACAGCAATACCGTGATGGCCGAAGGCGGCATTCAGGCGGCAGTCGGCGCGGAAGACAGCCTGCAACAACACTTTGACGACACCATCAAAGGCGGCCACAACGCAGGCAAGAAAGAATTGGTGGCACAAATGGTTACCGACGCGCCGTCAGCCATCCGCTGGCTGATTGGCTTGGGCATGACTTTTGATCTTGCCAAAGGCGCGGACAGCAACGGCATGTTGAGCCGCAAACGCGCAGGCGGTACGACCGTACCGCGTATTTTGAGCTACCGTGACTTTACCGGCCTCGAAATGATGCGCGTACTGCGCGAAGCAGTCGAACTCGACGAAAACATCACCCAGCTCAACCGCCACCCCGCCATCGAATTATTATCAGACGAACACGGCCGCTGCGTCGGCGCGATTTTGTACGATTTGGAAAAACGCTCTTTGGTATTGGTTCACGCCAAAGCCGTGGTCTTGGCAACCGGCGGCAGCGGACGGCTGCATTTGCAGGGTTTCGCTACTTCCAACCACTACGGCGCAACCGCCGACGGTTTGGTGATGGCATACCGCATCGGCGCGAAACTACGCGACATCGATTCCTTCCAATACCATCCGACCGGCGTTGCCCATCCGCCGCACTTGGCGGGCGCGCTAATTTCCGAAGCCGTGCGCTCCGCAGGCACCAAACTGGTCAACGGTTTGGGCGAACGTTTCGTTGACGAATTGCAACCGCGCGACGTCGTTGCCGCCGCTATTTTGCGCGAGTGCCGCGAAGGCCGCGGCGTGGTGCGCGACGGACAGGTCGGCGTGTTCCTCGATACCCCGCGCCTGATTGAAAACGATCCCGACGTATTGAACCGTTTGGTAACACTAGGCCACGTCGCCCATAAATGCGGCATAGACCCCGCTGTCGAGCCTGTAATGATTCATCCGACCCTGCACTACCAAAACGGCGGCGTCGAAATCAACGGCGACGGCGCGACCTGCGTCGAAGGTCTCTATTGCGCCGGCGAAGTAACCGGCGGTATTCACGGCCGCAACCGCCTGATGGGCAACGCGCTTTTGGACATCATCAGCTTCGGCCGCCGCGCGGGTAAAGCCGCCGCCGGTTGCGGCCTGCCGCTGAAGAAAGTGCGCGGCGGTGTCGGACACGTTCACGATCTGCAACGCGAAATGACCCGCGCCGGTCTGACCAGCGACATCAAAACCCCCGTTTTATATCCCGATTACGGCAAATTCGATTTGCGCGAACACGCCGGTTTGCAGGAGCAACAATCATGAATCAAGCCAATCAAAACTTACTGCACCCTTCCCGCCAAGTCGGCGCAGATTTAGCCGCATGGCGTAAAGTTGGCGGCGGCGAAGGCCTGTTGGCTGCGCTTGCCGATCCTCAAAGCATTGTTTCCAAACTACAAGAAGCCAATCTTTGCGGTATGGGTGGCGCAGGTTTCCCGACCTGGCGAAAATGGGAGGCTGCCGTTGCCGCCCAAAGCAAAAATGGCGACAAATACGTCGTCTGCAATGCCAACGAAGACGAACCGGGCACATTCAAAGACCGCGTTTTGCTGGCAAAAACGCCACACCAAGTTATCGAAGGCGTCCTGATTGCCGCTGTTGCCTGCCGCGCCAACAAAGCGATTTTGTACATCAACCCGCATCAAACCGAATCCATCGCTTCTATCACACCGGCCATCGAGCAATGGAAAAACAGCGATTTGTTTATCCGCATCGAAAACTACTTGGGCAAACCTTTGGATTTGCAGCTGGTTGAAACTTCGGGCCGTTATATTGGCGGCGAAGAAACCGCTGTCATTTCATGGTTGGAAGGCGGTTTCCCCTTCCCTCGCCGCAAACCGCCTTTCCCAGCCGAAAGCGGTGTCAACGGTGAACCGACCCTAATCAACAACACCGAAACCTTCGCCAATATTCCGCAAATCCTTGCCAAAGGCGCGGAATGGTACAAATCGCTGGGTTTGGGCGATGCCGCAGGCACGAAACTCTACTCGCTTTCCGGCGACGTATTGAATCCGGGCCTGTACGAACTGCCGATGGGCACAACCTTGCAATCGCTGATTTTCGACCACGGCGGCGGTATGCTCGAGGGCCGCACGTTTAAAGCCGTCTTCACCGGCGGCCCGTCAAACACGCTTCTGACCGCGAAAGATTTGGATGTGCCTTTGGACTTCGTGTCCGTGCGCGAACGCAAATCCAGCCTCGGTACGGGCGCGATGATTGTGATTTCCGAGGGAACCAGCGTGGTGCGCAAAGTGGCCGAGTATGTGGAATTTTTTGCCTCCAACTCATGCGGACAATGCCCGCCGTGCAAAGGCGGCACCTTCCAACTTTCACGCCTGCTCAACCGCGTGGATACCGGCATCGGCACTTCAGACGACCTCCGCGCCTTGCAAAGCCTGTGCCAACTGCTGCCCCGAAGCGGCCGCTGCGGCCTGATCGACGGCGCGGTTACCGTGTTGCAAAGCTCACTGCGTACCTTCCCCGAAGAGTACGGACTGCCTGCTGAGCAGGATTAATTCGATACGGGATTTCAGACGACCTTTTCTATTATGGGAGGTCGTCTGAAAAATACCTGTATGAACCAACATGATGAATTAGGGTTTAAGTATTTGTTGGGTTTCACAACTGAACTGCTAAATCTGAGGTTTTACCCTCTCCCTAGCCCTCTCCCACGGGGAGAGGGAATGATGGTGCTGAAGCCGACCATTATCGGATTTTCTGCAATCTGTCCCCTCTCCCCGTGGGAGAGGGCAAAACCCAATAACCTTAAGAAAACGTCGTCTGAAAAGATGACAACACAAAAATACGCAGTACCCAAACCACCAAAAGAAAAACATAAAAAACAACTGCTGCCAAATACGTTTCAGACGCCCCTCCCCACTAAAACGGATACACATCGTCTGACTAAAACTTACCGGAAGATTTGCCATCAGAAAAAACGATACGCGCATCCTAGGGTTTTGCCCTCTCCCTAACCCTCTCCCACGGGGAGAGGGAATGATAGTGCTGAAACCGACCATTATCGGACTTTCTGCAATCCGTCCCCTCTCCCCGTGGGAGAGGGTTAGGGAGAGGGCAAAACGTAAAACTCAAGAAACGTCGTCTAAAAAGATGGCAACACAAAAATACACATGACCCAAACACCCAAAAGAAAAACATAAAAAACAACTGCTGCCAAATATGTTTCAGACGACCTGTTCCTACCAAAATCAGGCACACGTCGTCTGAAATCCGATTTCCCCGATACCTCAAACTAGGAGACTCAACATGGGCTTCAAGCCAATTCCTGCTGCGGTTGCGCTCGCGCTGACGCTGATTATCTGGTTCGTCATACCCGTGCCGCAGGGCGTATCGCCCGACGCATGGCACCTTTTGGCGTTGTTCGTCGGCATCATCGCCGGCATCATCGGCAAAGCCATGCCCATCGGCGCAATGGCGATTTTGGGCATTACCTTGGTCGCGCTGACCGGCGTTACCAACGAAAAAGTCGCCGATGCAACCAAAGACGCACTGAGCAGCCTCAACAACTCGTTAATCTGGATGATCGGTATCGCCATCATCATCTCGCGCGGTTTGTTGAAAACCGGCTTGGGGATGCGTATCGGCTACCTTCTGATTTCCCTTTTCGGCAAACGCACGCTGGGCGTAGGTTACAGCTTGGCTTTGGCGGACTTGGTCATCGGTCCGGTAACGCCGAGCAACACCGCGCGCGGCGGCGCGATTGTGCATCCGATTATGCGTTCCATCGCCCTGAGTTTCGATTCCGACCCCGAAAAAGGCACTGAGGGCAAAATCGGTAAATACCTCGCGCTGGTCAACTACCACGCCAACATCATCACCTGCTGTATCTTCATTACCGCAACCGCACCCAACCCGCTGGTCGTCGAATTGGTCGCCAAAGCCACCGATTCGCAAATCCACCTCTCTTGGGGCACATGGTTCGCCGCCATGGTCGTACCCGGCCTGATCGCCATGCTCCTGATGCCGCTGGTACTGTATTTCCTGTATCCGCCCGAAATCAAACAAACGCCTAACGCGACCGCCCTTGCCAAAGAAAAACTGAAAGAAATGGGCGCGATGAAGCGCGACGAAAAAATCATGCTCGGCATTTTCGTGATTCTGCTGCTTTTGTGGGCGGGCGTTCCCGAAATGCTGTTCGGTGTAAAAGTCGATGCTACCGCCACCACCTTCCTCGGCCTCTCCCTGTGTCTGCTCACCGGCGTACTGACTTGGGACGACGCGCTGAAAGAAAAAGGCGCGTGGGACACCATCGTCTGGTTTGCCGCCTTGGTAATGATGGCGAACTTCCTCAACAAATTGGGACTGATTGCATGGCTGTCCGAATCCATGCAGGGCGGCATTTCCCATCTCGGCTTGGGCTGGGAAGCCGGTTGCGCCCTGTTGGTACTCGCCTACCTCTACGCCCACTACGTTTTCGCCAGCGGCACGGCACACGTTACCGCGATGTTCGGCGCGTTCTACGGCGCAGGCCTCGCCTTGGACGCACCACCGATGCTGTTCGCCCTGATTATGGCATCCGCCACCGGCATCATGATGTCGCTGACCCACTACGCTTCAGGTTCGTCCCCCGTCATCTACGGTTCGAACTATGTCAGCATGACCGAATGGTGGAAAGCCGGCTTCATCATGAGCGTGGTCGAAATCCTGATTTTCGGCACCATCGGCATTATCTGGTGGAAAGTGCTGGGCTACTGGTAAACCCTGCCTGAAATCAACAAAAGGTCGTCTGAAAATAGGTTTTCAGACGACCTTTTTGCTTTTTGGAGAGAAGCAGTTACAAGACGATGCTGGATATTCAACCCGTTATTGGCTGCCCAACCATTCGTCGCGCGTTTGCTTGGCTTCTTCAAAATAACGGTATAGCGCGTCGCGGTTTTCTTGTTCGAGGATACGCTCCAGCTCGGAAAGCTGGTCGTGCAGTCCGGCAATCAGCTTGATCAGGCTGTTTTTATTGTCCAGGCAGATGTCTGTCCAAATGGCGGGATGGCTGGAGGCGATGCGGGTAAAGTCTCGGAAACCGCTGGCGGCAAATTTCAAATATTCCTGTCCGTCCGGATGGTCGGCGATTTGGTGGACATAGGCAAAAGCCGTCAAATGCGGCATATGGGAAACGGCGGCGAACACGGCATCGTGTTCTTCCGCGCTCATTTCAAATGTCTGTGCGCCGACCGCCTGCCACAGGCTTTTTATTAAAGCGATACCTTCGGGACGCTCTTGTCCGTGTGTGGTGATAATCAGTTTTTTATCTTGATACAACCCGAATTGCGCCGCCAATGCACCGCTGCGGTCGGAGCCTGCAATGGGGTGCGCGGCGATACAGTGTGAAATCCGCTCGGGCAGATATTGGCGGAAAGCGGCGATGGCAGTCCGCTTGGTGCTGCCCATATCAGACACATAAGCCTCCGGCGCAAGCAGCGGCGCAATGGCTTGGCAGATGGTCGGTAAAGTGGAAACCGGCGTGGCAATCAACACCAAATCGGCATGACCGATGCTTTCGGCGTTGATTTCCGTAAACGCTTTATCAATCACCCGACGCTCAAGCGCACGGTCGAGATTGTCGCGGTCGAGATCAATACCGGTCACGGTTTGCACCCATCCCAGCCTTTTTAGGTCCAGAACGAAAGAGCCGCCTATCAGTCCGACGCCGATAAGGGTGATGTGTTGGAGCGGGGCATTTGGTGTCATGGCGGATGTGTAAGGCGGTGGATAAAGGAAAGGTCGTCTGAAAACGTACCGAGGACTAGGATTTGCTTCGAAACCTGCAAAAGCTTCTTGGAACACAAATCCTGCCTGCGGCTTGGGCTATTATAGTGAATCGGCCCCATTCCAGCCACAACCCTGTCAGGTAGACAGTCAGCACACATTCGTTTTCAGAATGGAACAATCTTCCGCAGTGTCAAAAGATTTTGCATACACCGGCCATCCTAAATCAATATTATTTAAGAAAATCAAAGAAAACCGGCAGCGTTCATTTGCTCTAAAAACCGTTTATACAGAAACAGTTTTCCAAACCTTGCGTTCCGTTTTACAATTGAGAGCCATTCTTGAACCAGGTCGTCTGAAAGTACCGTATGTCACTTGCACAACCCAACCGTATCCTCGTCATCAAACTGCGCCATCATGGTGACGTATTGCTCAGTACGCCGGTCGTCGATGCGATCAAACAACATTTTCCCGAGTGCGAAGTCGATATGCTGGTTTATCAGGAAACCGCCGACATCATCCGCGACAATCCGCAAATCGCCAGGATTTTCACCATTGACCGGCAATGGAAGAAACAAGGCGTGCGGATGCAGTTCAAACACGAAAAAGACCTGTTCCGTCAGTTAAAAGCCCGTCAATACGATTGGGCATTCAACCTTTCCGACCAATGGCGTGCCGCCATCATTGCCAAACTCTGCGCCAAATGCAGCGTCGGCTTCAACTGCATCAAACGCGACAATGCCGCCTGGCGCTGGTGTCACGACTTTCTCAACCCCGATATGGGCACGACCAAACATATCGTTGAAACCCATCTGGGCATACTGCCTCCGCTTATCCGTCCGGAAGAGCTGTCCCACGCAAAAGTCCGCATGAGCATCTCCCCTGATGTCCGCAACAGTATGGAACAAAAATTGCGCGAACAAGGCTGGCAAGGCGAAAACTACGTCTTACTGCATCCGGGCGCGCGCTGGTTGTTCAAATGTTGGGAAGACGGCAAAAACGCCGCACTCGTCCAGCTTCTGCTGAACCACGGACACAACGTCGTCCTGACCGCCTCCCCCAGTCCCGTCGAACACGACATGATTGAAGCCATCTTAGGTCGTCTGAAAATACCGGAAAGCGGCAAAGTATGGGTATTGTCCGGCTGCCTAACTTTGCGCGAACTTGCCGCGGCAATAGACCGCGCCAAACTGTTTATCGGTGTCGATTCCGTTCCCATGCACATCGCCGCCGCGCTCGACAAGCCACAAATCGCCCTATTCGGCGCGACTTGGCTGGGCATATGGCATCCTTATTCGCTCAATGCCGAAGTGATATGGGCGGGCGATTATACCGACCTCCCCCACCCCGACAGCATTAATACAAACAATCCCGAACGTCTCTTAAAAGCCATTCCTCTGAAAGAAGTATGGAACCGCGTTTCCGCTAAACTCGAAAAAATTGACCAAGCGAGAACACACGCAGCAATAGAATAATCCCTACTTCGGTATCAATAAGCGGTTGCCTATAAATAAGGTAGAGGTCTTTGCAAAATTAACTCCAACAGAATCTCACCCTATTCCTACATCTCAAAAGATCACCTAAGATTTATCCAAACATCCTGAAACCTTAATGAATATCAACGCGTTATTTGGCGGGGACGTAGTCGGCATAGTGCGCCGGCAAGGCAGTCGTTTCCAATAACGAGCCTTCT
>CAUVJL010000092.1:0-10965 GCA_963552075.1 uncultured Neisseria sp. | reverse complement strand
ACGAAGCTTTGGCGGGCAGCCTGAAAAAACTGTCCACCGACGAAGTGAAAGTGAATGTATTGCACAGCGGCGTGGGCGGTATTACCGAATCGGACGTCAACCTTGCCATCGCTTCTGGAGCGTTCATCATCGGCTTTAACGTGCGCGCAGACGCTTCTTCGCGCAAACTTGCCGAAAATGAAAACGTGGAAATCCGCTACTACAACATCATTTACGATGCCATCGACGATGTCAAAGCAGCCATGAGCGGCATGCTGGCGCCGGAAGAGAAAGAGCAGGTTACCGGTATGGTCGAAATCCGTCAGGTCATCAGCGTATCCAAAGTCGGCAACATCGCAGGCTGTATGGTTACCGACGGCGTGGTCAAGCGCGATTCCCATATCCGCCTCATCCGCAACAACGTGGTCATCCATACCGGCGAACTGTCTTCTTTGAAACGCTACAAAGACGACGTCAAAGAAGTCCGCATGGGCTTCGAGTGCGGCTTGATGATCAAAGGCTACAACGAAATTATGGAAGGCGACCAGCTGGAATGCTTCGACATCGTCGAAGTTGCCCGCTCGCTGTAATTTCCTGTTGTAAATAAAAGGTCGTCTGAAAACCATGAAAAGTGATTTTCAGACGACCTTTTCGTTTTATAGCGGATTGGATTGGCGCAGTACGGCGTTGCCCACCGCTTAATCTTGATTTGAATTCAATTCGGCATAAATGATAAACAAATTAATCAATTGAAATATAAATTCCGATTAAATAATGTTTTGAGAAAGAGTTAGAACTTGTTGAGGATAAAGCAGTCTAAGGAAGCCACGCAGTTCGACTGCGTGTAACGATTCAATCAATAAATTACGATCCCCCCAATCTGGTTATTTATCCCATCTCTCCGGATAGGCAACCGTCAGCTCACGGAAAAAATAATATCATGGATACAAAACAAGTCTTTCGCGCAATCGTTTCTGAAGAAGCCGCCGCACACTCCGCATCTTTGGAAAGGTCGTCCGAACCCAAGGTTTTTCAAGGAACTAAGGGCAATGATGTCTATTATGCCACCCATACCGCAGACAACATTGTGGAAAAGGCAAATGAAGGACAGGATACCGTTTATAGCAATGTCAGCTACACCTTGCCGAACAATGTCGAAAACTTGGTTTTGACCGGTTCGGATAATATTTATGGCGCGGGCAACAATTCAGACAACGTATTGGTCGGCAACAGCGGCAACAACCGCCTGTACAGCGGGCGCGGCAATGATACGGTTTACGGGGGCGCAGGTCACGACAACATCAACGGGGGAGAAGGCGACGACCAACTGTTCGGCGATGAAGGCAACGATATCCTAGACGGCGCGGCAGGAAACGACGTATTGCAAGGGGGGGAAGGCAACGATACCTATTTGTTCGGCGAAAAAAGCGGCAAAGACACAGTAATCGACCGCCAAGGCAGCAACAGCATCCGCTTTTTAGACGGTCTCAGCGCAGACGATCTGACAGTTACCGCCGTGCGCAATGCAGAAGGCGGACAGGACTGGCGTATCGCAGTGAAACACACACAATCCGTCCTGACCATTTCCAATCAATACCAAGAAGGCAGCAATATGCCTTCCGTCCAACGGTTTGTTTTCTCAAACGGCACATTAAACCTCAACCAATTCATCAAAGCCACTCAAGCACAAGTAGAAATACGCGACAATGCAGGCGAACGTATTGAAGGCACGGAAGGAAACGACGCGCTGAACGGCACCGTCGGCAACGACGTCATTGACGGCAAAGCAGGCGCGGACATGATGCGCGGCGGCATCGGAGACGATACCTACTATGTGGATAACGCAAAAGATGTTGTCGTTGAGAATAGCGGCGAAGGCAATGATACCGTGATCAGCAGCGTTTCTTATACCGCCTCAACCCACGTTGAAAACGTTACCCTGACTGGCAACGCCAATATCTACGCGGCAGGCAACAACAGCAATAACACCCTGACCGGCAACGACGGACACAACCGACTCAATAGCGGCCGTGGCAACGATACCGTTTACGGCATGGGCGGCAACGACAACATTAACGGCGGCGACGGCAATGACTATTTGGACGGCGGCGATGGCAACGACACCATCAACGGCGACGCAGGCGACGACACTTTAATCGGAGGAGCAGGCAAAGATATGTTGAAAGGCGGAGCAGGCAACGACACCTATATTTACGGCAGCGACGATACGATTATCGACAATCAAGGCAACAATACCCTGAAGTTTTCAGACGACCTCCGTGTCAGCGACATCAAAGTAAACGTCATCGACAATGCCGACGGCAGCAAAAACTGGGAAATCACATCCGCCAACGGCTCTGCCACCATTCAAAACCAAGTTGACGCCAAAGGACATATTTCCATCAACCAATTCCAATTCCTCGGCGAAAACTATACAGCCGAAACCCTGCTCAAAGCCGTCAACACCGGAAAAGCCGACCAAGGCATCAAAAATGAAGGCACACCGAACGACGATGTGATTGTCGGCAGCAAGTTTAATGACGAATTAAGTTCCGGCACAGACGGCAGGGACGTGATTTACGGCATGGACGGCGACGACATTATCCGAGACGAAGGCACGACCTACTGGGGCAACGAATGGTCTTCAGACGACAAACTGTACGGCGGAAACGGCAATGACAAACTGTATGCGCGGGTCGGAGCCGATTACCTCGACGGCGGCGCAGGTGACGATTATCTGGAAGGCGGAGACGGGCGCGATACCTATGTCTTCGGCAAAGGATACGGACACGACACCATTTTCGACTTCGGTTTCGATATCGACGAAGAATTCAATCCCACCTCCATCAGCAACGCCGTAAAATTTACCGGCGGCTTGACATTGGATGACTTGAATATTTCCGTGACCCCGGGCTACGACAAAACCGGCATCGACTACACGCCCGATCCGTTTGACTACACCATCAACCCCCGTCTGAACGGCAACACATGGACCGTTTCCATCAAAGGCAGCAATGACGTATTGACGATTAAAAACCAAATGGGTTCGCAAGGCGCCGTATCCGAGTTCCAATTCGACAACGGTACATACAGCACGGAACAAATCATCGAACATTTCGGTTTGAAAGTATCCCATGTCCGCAAAGACGGCACGATCATTCAATACCTGAATGACGACAGCGATACCTTTGACCAACGGCTGTACGAAGGTTCCAACCGCATTATCCACGGTACCGACAACGGCGATACCGTCAGCGTTTCAGGCAACTACGGCGGCAAAACCACCTTTATCGGCGGCAGCGGCGACGATACCGTTAAAGTCGGACACGACAGCACCATTGATGCCGGCGCAGGCAATGACACCATTTCCGGCGGCAGCTATGCTAATACGATTACATTCGGCAAAGGCAGCGGGCATGACAAATTGTCGCTGAACGCAAGCGGCGAGGACAATACCGTATTGTTCTCAGGCAATCTGACGCTGAAAGACATCGATTTGGAAATCAATAAAGCAGGAAACAACAAAGAGAACTGGGTGGTCAAACTCAAAGGCAGCGACGACACCCTGACCGTCTTGGATGCCGTCCACTCCTCAGATGGCGGCGATACCGTAGATGCGTTCAAGTTTGCCGCTTCAGGCGAAACATACAGCATGTCGCAATTCCTGACCGCTTTGGGACACGATACCGCCCATCAAGGCGTTTTGTAAGCTTCACAAAGCAATAAGGCAGCATTGCCGATTGATTTGTTTTTTCAGACGACCCCTGAAGGACTAGGGGTCGTCTGAAACTTTATTGTGTGGCGATAGACGATAAAGAGGAAACAGCCTGTCTGATTTTGACTGGGTTGTTTGGGGAACAGGGTAAAGTAAGAATATGATTGATGTTCAAAAATAAGGAATAAACCGATGAAGCATATATTATTAATGGCTGCCATGATTTTAAGCAGTTTCGCGAACGCAAACGAAATGAGCAATCCTTGTGTCTATCATCCCGATTTGCCGGGATGCGCGGGTAACAACCGACCGATGGGGCAGGGAAGTAGGGTAATTAATATTCCGAACCGTTGGGGGGCGATTTATTTTAATCCGGTCAATCGTGCGGTAGGCTATTCTGAGAATAATACCGAAGGTTATCGTTCGGCTAATAAGGAAGCATTGGAAAGCTGTATTAAAGCTGGAGGTGGAAAAAATCCTATTGCCCGTGACGGAAAAGGCTGTCGGTTGAAACACGAATACCGTAATATCTGTGCTGCTATTGCAGTTGGTGGTAAAGAAGAAGGTAAAGGAGGAACTGGAACCGCTGGAGATGATGATGTGGAAATTGCCAAAGAACTTGCGCTGAAAGGATGCAGCAAACATTCCAATGAATGTGTTATCCGTTACTCTGGCTGTTCTCGTCATCCTGATTACCGCTATTAAGTGATTTTATTTTTCAGACGACCCCCGAAGGATTAAGGGTCGTCTGAAACTTTATTGTGTGGCGATAGACGATAAAGAGAAAACAGCCCATCTGATTTTGACTGGGTTGTTTGGGGAACAGGGTAAAGTAAGAATATGATTGATGTTCAAAAATAAGGAATAAACCGATGAAGCATATATTATTAATGGCTGCCATGATTTTAAGCAGTTTCGCGAACGCAAACGAAATGAGCAATCCTTGTGTCTATCATCCCGATTTGCCGGGATGTGCGGGTAATAACCGACCGATGGGGCAAACAAAACGGGTTATTAACATTCCTGATAGATGGGGTGCTATTTATTTCAATCCTGTTAATAAAGCGGTAGGGTATTCTGAAAATAATACAAAAAGTGAAGAATCAGCTAATAAAGAAGCTTTAGCAAACTGTATTAAGGCAGGCGGAGGTGAAAATCCTGTAACGAGAAGCGATGGCAAAGGCTGTCGTCGGATGAGCCAATATCGCAATGTATGTGCTGCTTTTGCTGTTGGTCCTGATAGAAATAAGGAAAGTCGTAGTGGGTTTGCTGTGATAAATGACGATTATGTTGAAAAGGCAGAGCAAAAAGCATTGGATGAATGCGGACGATATTCTGATAAATGTGCTATTAAATATTCAGGCTGTTCGCGCCATCCTGATTACCGCTATTGATTTGTTTTTTCAGACGACCCCAAATGCTCAGAGGTCGTCTGAAAACTTATTTTGCAGCGATAGAGTCGAAAGCGATGTCGGTTTATACGGCAGGGTTTTGAGAGAAACGAATAGCGGAAAAGATTAAGAGGTATAAAGATGAAGAAGATATTTTTGATGTTGTTGGCAATGCAGGTTAGCCCCTTTGTTTTAGCCGACGGATTGAATGCGATTAACGATCCTGTGATGAATCCTTGTATTCAAAGACCGGACTTGGCGGGGTGTAGCGGTAATAGTCAGTCAGGAGGACAGGCACGTCGGGTTATTAATATTCCCAGTCGTTGGGGAGCTGTTTATTTTAATCCCGTCAATCGTGCGGTAGGTTATTCGGAAAATAATACCGAAGGCGAAAAATCTGCCCGTCGAGAGGCATTGGCAAGTTGTATCAAAGCCGGTGGCGGTCAAAATCCGATTGCTCGTGATGGTAAAGGTTGCAGGTTGAAACATGAATATCGTAATGTTTGTGCAGCTTTTGCTGTTGGAGGCAAGGAAGAAGGGAAAGGTGGTACGGGATGGTCTGGTGATGATTATATAGAAAAAGCAGAACAAAAAGCTTTAGCTGAATGTAGTAAATATTCTAATGAGTGTGTTATTAAATATTCAGGCTGTTCCCGCCATCCCGACTATCTCCGTTACTAAATGAATTTTCAGACGACCCCAAATGTTCAGAGGTCGTCTGAAAACTTATTTTGCAGCGATGGGGTCGAAAGCGATGTCGAGTTATGCGGCAGGGTTTTGAGGGAAGTGAATAACGGAAAAGATTAAGAGGTATAAAGATGAAGAAGATATTTTTGATATTGATGGCATTGAGTAGTTTTACTGTCTTGGGCAACCCTTTGGGAGGGAATCCGACTGACGGTTATTGCCAAACTGTCGATGGCAGCGCGTGCGGTTGGGGAGGTGGCAGTTCGTCTTCTCGACGGGTTTATAAAGTGCCGAACCGTTGGGGAGCGATTTATTTTAATCCGGTAAATCGAGCTGTTGGCTATTCCGAAAATAATACTGAAGGGGAGGAGTCAGCTAGACGTGAAGCATTGGCAAGCTGTATCAAAGCCGGTGGAGGTCAAAATCCGATTGCTCGTGATGGTAAAGGTTGCCGCCTGAAACACGAATATCGTAATCTTTGTGCCGCTATTGCAGTTGGTGGTAAGGAAGAAGGTAAAGGTGGGACGGGAACCGCCGGAGAGGATGATGTGGAAATTGCCAAAGAACTTGCGTTGAAAGGATGTGGCAAACATTCCAATGAATGTGTTATCCGTTACTCTGGCTGTTCTCGTCATCCTGATTACCGTTACTGATTGATTTGTTTTTTCAGACGACCTCTAAATGTTCAGAGGTCGTCTGAAAAGCCCTTCGCTTTCCGTTCCGACAAAAACCGTTTTAAAACCGACCGCGCTTTGATGTGCGGTTTTTTGTTGTCTGTGTTTTGTTTGTTTTCGGTTTCAGACGACCTTGTTTTCTAAACGGCATTGGGGTCGTCTGAAAAATAGGGAAAACAGGGAGGGCGGTTGTCGCGGGATGGGGAGGGATTCAATTTGTTGGAGGAGGGGGGTAGGGTAGGGATAGGTGGGTAAAGAGGGGTGTTCTGTGCGTATGGCGGTTAAACGGGGACGGGCTGTTGCCGAAATGAAAGTAGGCAGGCATCAAAAAAGGTCGTCTGAACATTTTCAGACGACCTTTTGCAGGGTATTCAAGCTAGGATTTATTTATCGCGGCTGAATACGATTTTGGTTGCTTGGATGGCTACGCAGATTGCACCGCCGATGAAGATCAAGTCGGCTGCTGTGCGTACCCAGCGCAGGGTGTCGAGGATTTCCATTTGCAGGAATTCTTCGCTACGGGCATACCACAGACCATGAGTGATGGAGGCGTATGCTTGAATCGCGCCGACAGGCAGCAGGCTGATGGCGATCATGCCGACCAAGCCGCCGTTGAGCAGCCAGAAGCCCCAAGTCATGAGTTTGTCGTCGAATTTTGCGTTTGGTTTCAGGTAGCGGGCAACCAGCAAGACGAAGCCCAGTGCCAAGAAGCCGTATACACCGAACAAGGCTGCGTGTGCGTGAACTGCGGTAGTGTTCAGACCTTGGATGTAGAACAGGGAAATCGGCGGGTTAATCAGGAAGCCGAATACGCCGGCACCGATCATGTTCCAGAAGGCAACTGCTACGAAGCACATCAGCGGCCAACGCAGGCGTTTCGCCCATTCGGACAGGTGTTGGTAAGACCAGTGTTCGTAAGCTTCACGACCCAGCAATACCAGCGGTACGACTTCCAATGCGGAGAAGCAGGCACCGATTGCCATAGAGGCGGAGGTAGAACCGGAGAAGTACAGGTGGTGCAGCGTACCCGGGATACCGCCCAACATGAAGATGGCGGCGGCAGCCAGAGTGGATGCGGTAGCGGTACTGCGGCGGACGAAGCCCATGTTGTAGAAGATGAAGGCGAAGGCTGCGGTAGCGAATACTTCGAAGAAGCCTTCTACCCACAGGTGAACCACCCACCAGCGCCAGTATTCCATCACGGCAATCGGGGATTTTTCGCCGTAGAACAGACCGGGCGCGTAGAACACGCCGACACCGACCATAGAGGCAACGAAGATTGCCAGCAGGTTTTTGTCCACGCCTTTTTCTTTAAAGGCGGAAACGGTACAGCGCAACATCAGGAACAGCCACAGCAGCAGGCCGACCATCAGCAGGAGTTGCCAGAAGCGACCCAAGTCGAGGTATTCGTAACCTTGGTGTCCGAACCAGAAGTTGAATTCAGGCGGAATGACGTGGGTCAGGGCGAAGAAGTTACCTGCGTAAGAACCGCCGACTACGATGAACAGGGCGATGTACAGGAAGTTTACGCCGGCGCGTTGGAACTTGGGATCTTTGCCGCCGTTAACAATCGGGGCCAGGAACAGACCTGCTGTCAGGAAGCCGGTTGCAATCCAGAAGATGGCGGATTGGATGTGCCAAGTACGGGTCAATGCGTAAGGGAACCAGTCGGACATTTCGAAGCCGAGTGCTTCGTCGATGCCGTAGAAACCTTGACCTTCGACGGTGTAGTGCGCGGTCAGGCCGCCCAGCAACACTTGTACCACAAACAGGGCGACTGTCAGGAAGACGTATTTGCCCAATGCTTTTTGGGAAGGAGTCAGCTGTACTTTGGAAATCGGGTCTTCAGTCGGAACTTCTACTTCTTCGTGTTTGGTCAGGAAGGAGTAACCCCACATCAGCAGACCGATACCCATCAAGAGCAGGACAACGCTGGTGAACGACCACATGTAGTTTTCAGTAGTCGGTACGTTGTTGATCAGAGGCTCGTGCGGCCAGTTGTTGGTGTAGGTGAAAGTTTCGTCAGGACGGTTGGTCGAAGCAGACCATGAAGTCCAGAAGAAGAAGTTGAACAGTTTTTCACGCGCTTCTTTACTTGGCAATGTGTTGTTTTTCATTGCGAAGTGTTCGCGGGTCGTCTGAAGGGCGGGATCATCGCTGTATACGCCGTGGTAGTAAGGCAGGATGCTCTCAATGGCTTTGACACGGGTATCGCTGATAACGACGCTGCCGTCTTCTTTAATACGGCTTTGGTTGCGGTATTCGTCGGCAAGGCGGGTTTTCAGTACGGCTTGTTCTTCAGGAGAAACTTCGTTGAATTTTTTGCCGTAAGTCTCTTGCGCAGTCAAATCCAACCATGCGACAAGCTCGCGGTGCAGCCAGTCGGCTGTCCAGTCCGGAGCTTGGTATGCGCCGTGTCCCAATACGGAACCGACTTCCATACCGCCGGTGGTTTGCCAGGCAGACTGACCTGCCAAAATATCGTCTTTGGTCATCAGCTGAGTGCCTGATGCCGAAACGACTCTTTCAGGGTAAGGCGGGGCTTTTTTATAAACCTCGCTGCCCATGTAGCCAAGAATGGTAAAGCAGACTGCCAGAACGACAAACAGCAAGTACCATAGCTTCTTGTACTGTCCCATTTCAGAACTCCTTATTTTGGTAAAAAGTGGTTGCTTATAAATTCATACTATATGAATGTTAAAGATTGTAGCACTCTTTTCAGGCAAAAGAAATATTCTCTTAACAACAATCTTTAAAAAACAGATATATAGTCAATAATAATTCTTATTATCAAAAATACGATGGCATTTTTGTAAAGAATTGGATAAAACATGTGAACAATAATAGACGATTTGATGTAGTTTTATCTAGTTATTAAGTAGTAAAACAGGTAGTAAAAGTTCATCTTTGATGAATTAATTGATTTAGGTCAAGATATAGCGGTAAAACCCCCTACATAATCCTACAAAAGTTCACAAGAGATGCCTTTCAGACGACCTGGAATAAGGCAGTTTGAAAGAGCCGAAAGCGGTATGCCGCGGACGACAAAGGTTGAAAAAATATACCCTGACCTTCTTAGAAATAGTTATTAAAGGAAATGACAACTATGAAACGCCAAGCTTTAGCTGCAATCATTGCTTCAGTTTTTGCTTTAGCCGCCTGTGGTGAGCAAGCTGCCCAAAAACCTGCCGAGCAAACCGCTTCCGCTTCCGCTCCTGCAGCTTCCGAGGCTCCTGCTTCCGGTGCTCAAGCTGCTGCCGAAACTCCTGCTGCCGAACTGCCTGTTATCGACGCGGTAACCACCCACGCTCCTGAAGTTCCGCCTGCCATCGACCGCGACCATCCTGCACGTGTCCGCGTGAAAATGGAAACCGTCGAAAAAACCATGAAAATGGACGATGGCGTGGAATACCACTACTGGACATTTAACGGCGACGTTCCGGGCCGCATGATCCGCGTACGCGAAGGCGATACCGTGGAAGTCGAATTCTCTAACAACCCGTCTTCTACCGTACCGCACAATGTTGACTTCCACGCTGCTACCGGTCCAGGCGGTGGTGCAGAAGCCAGCTTTACCGCTCCGGGCCGTACTTCTACATTCAGCTTCAAAGCCCTGCAACCCGGTCTGTACATCTACCACTGTGCCGTTGCCCCTGTCGGTATGCACATCGCCAACGGTATGTACGGTCTGATTTTGGTTGAACCTAAAGAAGGTCTGCCTAAAGTGGACAAAGAGTTCTACATCGTACAAGGCGACTTCTACACCAAAGGTAAAAAAGGTGCGCAAGGCCTGCAACCGTTCGATATGGACAAAGCTATCGCCGAACAACCTGAATACGTTGTATTTAACGGTCACGTAGGCGCTATCGCCGGCGACAACGCCCTGAAAGCCAAAGCAGGCGAAACCGTCCGTATGTACGTGGGTAACGGTGGTCCGAACCTCGTTTCTTCCTTCCACGTTATCGGTGAGATCTTCGACAAAGTTTACGTAGAAGCCGGCAAACTGATCAACGAAAACGTACAAAGTACCCTGATCCCTGCCGGTGGTGCAGCGATTGTCGAATTTAAAGCCGACATCCCGGGCAGCTATACTGTGGTTGACCACTCTCTCTTCCGTGCGTTCAACAAAGGCGCGTTGGGTCAATTGAAAGTAGAGGGCGCAGAGAACGCTGAAATCATGACCAAAAAACTGGAAGACAAAGCCTATGCAGGTAGCGGTGCGGCTTCAGCCCCTGCCGCTTCAGCTCCGGCTGCCCCTGCATCTTCCGCAGCAGCGCCTGCTTCCGCAGCATCTGCAGGTAAAGGTGGCTACTAATCCAGTCATCTCGGCATAGAAACAGAAAAAAGCCACTGCTGTTCCGGCTGATGCAAGGACAACAGTGGCTTTCTTCCACAACCAATCGAAAGATTGGTTTTTCAGACGACCTATCAAGTATCGAAGGTCGTCTGAAAAACCAGTTTCAAGTATAGTGGATTAACTTTAAATCAGGACAAGGCGACGAAGCCGCAGACAGTACAG
>CAUVJL010000091.1:0-11044 GCA_963552075.1 uncultured Neisseria sp. | reverse complement strand
GCTTCAGCACCTTAGAGAATCGTTCTCTTTGAGCTAAGGCGAGGCAACGCCGTGCTGGTTTAAAGTTAATCCACTATAGAAAAACCTTTTTCAGACGACCTCTTGCCAAACCTCGTCTGAAACGTCCCTAAAAAGGAATCCCATGAAACCGATTATCCGCACCGCCCTGACCGCCGCCATCATCCTGCCCCTCGCCTCCTGCGGCCTTTTTTCCGGCAAACACCATCCAAAGACCAAAACCCACACCACCGCCCGAACAGTCCAACCCGTCCGCATCAGCAACATCGGCCGCACTCAAGGCTCGCAAGAACTTATGCTGCACAGCATGGGGCTAATCGGCACGCCTTACAGATGGGGCGGCAGCAGCACTGCCACCGGCTTCGATTGCAGCGGCATGATTCAATTCGTCTATAAAAACGCCCTCGATGTCAGCCTCCCGCGAACCGCCCGCGACATGGCGGCAGCCAGCCGCAAAATCCCCGACAACCAATTAAAAGCCGGCGACCTCGTCTTTTTCAACACCGGCGGTTCATCCCAATATTCCCATGTCGGCCTCTACATCGGCAACGGCGAATTTATCCACGCCCCAAGCAGCGGCAAAACCATCAAAACCGAAAAACTCTCCAGCCCGTATTACGCTAAACATTATCTCGGCGCGCATACTTTCTTTACGGAATAAGGCATACAGCGGGATTCTTCATCTATCGGCACAAGACAAAAACGAACCAACGTCGTTAACGTAATCTCAATTCCAATACGGCAAATCAAAAAGGTCGTCTGAAAACCTGTCTTTCAAGTTTTCAGACGACCTTTTCGTCAACTCCATTTAAACACCGCCGCTAGCGACGCTTCAACAAAACCGCTCTTTCCTTACCCAAGCAGTTTCATCAAAAACAGCCGCTCCGTTGTACAGGCGAAATAGCGGAATAATCAGCGCGTCTTCTGTCCGCGTGTGTTCAAATCGCCGAAATCAAACATTTAAGCCTGCAAAGAAGCGCGATTTTCCAGAACTTGGTCAATCAAACCGTATTCTTTGGCTTCTTCGGCGGACATGAAGTTGTCGCGGTCGGTGTCGCGTTCCAAATCTGCCAGGTCGCGGCCGCAGTGTTTCGCCATCAGGCGGTTGAGTTTCTCTTTGATTTTCAACAGCTCGCGGGCATGGATTTCAATGTCGGATGCCTGACCGCCCAAACCGCCGCTGATTAAAGGTTGGTGAATCATGATACGGCTGTTGGGCAGGGCGAAACGTTTGCCTTTCTCGCCTGCTGAGAGCAGGAATGCGCCCATGCTTGCCGCTTGTCCCAAGCACAAAGTGGAGACATTGGGCTTGATGAAATTCATGGTGTCGTAAATCGACATGCCTGCCGTTACCGAGCCACCGGGGGAGTTGATGTAGAAGAAAATATCTTTGTCCGGATTTTCACTTTCCAAAAACAACAGCTGGGCAACCACCAAATTGGCGGACTCGTCGGTTACCGGACCGACCAAAAATACGATGCGCTCTTTCAAAAGGCGCGAGTAAATATCAAATGCACGCTCGCCGCGGCCGCTTTGTTCGATAACGGTAGGAACGAGGTAATTATTGAAATCGAAGGACATTTTTGTCTCCTGTCAATGTTGCGAAAGCACCAAAGGGGTGCTTTGGTGCTTTCAAGTTGTCTGTTTCAGACGACCTTTTGAAGATGATTAGGCTTGTGCGCCCATCACTTCGTCAAAAGACAAAGCTTTTTCGGTTACTTTGGCTTTGCCCAAAACGAAATCAACGACGTTGCTTTCTACTGCCAAAGAAGTCGGACCTTGCAGGCGGGAAGGCTCTGCGTAGTACCAGTCGATCACTTCTTGAGGATCTTCGTAGCTTTCTGCAAAGTTGGCAACAACGGCTTTGATTTGCTCTTCAGTCGGTTCCAGTTTGTTTTCTTCAACCAGTTTGGCCAAAATCAGACCCAAAGATACGCGGCGTTCGGCTTGCTCTTTGAACATGTCCAAAGGCAGATCCAAGTTGGCAGCGTCAGCCATGCCTTGGTTGACGAAGTTTTGTTTCATTTCGTTTGCCAAGCGGGCGGCTTCTTCATTTACCAAAGCAACAGGCGCTTTCAGCTCTACGGCTTTGAGCAGCGCGTTCATTACAGATTCTTTGGTTTGTTCGTTTACGCGGCGCTCAACTTCGCGGCCCACGTTTTTCTTCACTTCTTCGCGCATTTTGGCAACGTCGCCGTCGGCGATGCCCAATGCTTTGGCGAAGTCGGCATCAACTTCGGGCAGGGTGGGTTCGGATACGTTGTTCAATGTGATGGTGAAAACAGCGGATTTACCGGCAACGTCTTTACCGTGGTAGTCTTCAGGGAAATTGACGGTAACGTCTTTGCTTTCGCCTGCCTTCATGCCGACTACGCCGGCTTCAAATTCAGGCAACATTTGACCTGCGCCCAATACAAAGGCGTAGTTTTTGGATGCGCCGCCGGCAAAAGGTTCGCCGTCGATTTTGCCTTCGAAGTCGATGATGACGCGGTCGCCGTTTTGGGCTTCGCGCTCAACATGGTTGAAGCGGGTGCGTTGTTTGCGCAGGATTTCTACGGTTTGGTCCACTTCGGCATCGCCGACGGAAGCGGTTACTTTTTCGACTTCTTGTGCAGACAAATCGCCGATAACGACTTCAGGGAACACTTCGAAAATCGCAGCGATTTTCAGGGATTCTTTATCGTCTTGTTCTTCAACGCCTTCGAAACGCGGATAGCCGGCAACTTTCAATTCTTGGGCAACGGCAACATCGTAGAAGCGGCGTTGGACCATTTCATTGATGACTTCATTTTGAGCGCTTGCACCGTACATTTGGGCAATCATTTTTAAAGGTGCTTTACCCGGACGGAAACCGTCGATTTTTGCACGGCGTTGGGTTTGTTTCAGTTTTTTATCGGTTTCTGCGTTGATTTCGGACCAAGGCAGAGACAACACTACTTTGCGTTCCAGATTTTCTAAAGTTTCAACAGTTACGCTCATCGTAAGACCTTAATTTGTTGTGTTAAATAAAAAATGGGAATCCTTTTGCCAATGATGACTGCAAAAGCGGCCCCGACCCATCGGGGCTTTATCGTCCGTTGCTTGCAAAAGGCAGGAAAATTAGCTGGCTAGTATATCACAATGTTTGATTGACTGGATAATATAGTGGATTAACTTTAAACCAGCACGGCGTTGCCTCGCCTTGTCCTGATTTAAATTTAATCCACTATATCGTCGATAGACGGGCCGATTTTGCCCCGATAAAATAAGGCATTGAATCCGACATCATAAAAAGGTCGTCTGAAAACAGATATAACCAGTTTTCAGACGACCTTTGGTAATTATTGAGATCACAACTGGTCTTTTTGCGCCAGAATCCTGCGGCTGCCGTTGATGTCTGCGGGGGAAACGACACCGGCGTTTTCAAGCGCTTCCATCAGGTTGGCGGCACGGTTGTAGCCGATGCGCAACTGGCGTTGCAGGGAGGAGATGGAAGTTTTTTTGCTTTCCAAAATGTAGGCGACGGCTTGGTCGAACAATTCATCGCTGCCTGCATTCGGATTGACGATGTTGGTGGTTTCCAGCGCAGCTTCACCGCTGAGCAAACCTTCGACATAGTCAGCGGGGGCTTGCGATTTGACGTAGTTGACGACTTGATGCACTTCGTCGTCTGAAACAAACGCGCCTTGCAGGCGGGTCGGCTCGGCGCTGCCCGGTTGCAGGAACAGGGAGTCGCCGTATTTCAGCAATTCGTCTGCGCCCATTTGGTCGAGGATGGTACGGCTGTCGATTTTGCTTTGCACGGTAAACGCCATGCGCGTCGGGATATTCGCTTTAATCAAGCCAGTGACGACATCGACGCTCGGTCGTTGGGTCGCGACAATCATATGGATACCGGCGGCGCGCGCTTTTTGGGCGAGGCGGGCGATTTGTTGCTCGACGGCTTTGCGTTCGGTCATCATCAGGTCTGCCAACTCGTCGATAACGACCACAATCATCGGCAGTTTTTCCAGCGGCTCGGGGTCGTCCGGATTCAGGCTGAACGGGTTGGGCATGGGTTTGCCCGATGCTTTGGCGGCTTCGACTTTTTGGTTGAAACCTTCCAAGTTGCGCACGCCGGCGTGGGAAAGCAGGCGGTAGCGTTTTTCCATTTCGGCGACACACCAGTTCAACGCCTGCCCTGCTTCGCGCATATCGGTAACGACCGGGCAGAGCAGGTGCGGAATGCCGTCGTAAATGCTCAATTCGAGCATTTTCGGGTCAATCATAATGAAGCGGACTTCGTCGGGCGTGGCTTTGAAAAGCATGGACATAATCATGCCGTTCACACCGACGGACTTACCCGAACCGGTCATACCGGCGACCAAAAGGTGCGGCATTTTTGCCAAATCGCCGACGACGGGCGTACCGGAAATGTCTTTACCCAGCGCGACGGTCAGCTTGGATTTGGCTTCGGTAAACACGGGCGAAGACAAGATTTCGCTCAACATCACGTCTTGGCGTTTTTCGTTGGGCAACTCGATGCCCATGGTGTTTTTGCCCGCGATGGTTTCCACGATGCGTACGGATTGCAACGACATGGAACGCGCCAAATCTTTAGACAGGGCAACGATTTGGCTGCCTTTTATGCCTTGCGCGGGTTCGATTTCATAACGCGTAATCACAGGGCCGGAAGTGGCGGACACGACTTGCACGCCGATGCCGAACTCTGCCAGCTTGGATTCAATCAATTCGGCAGTGCGCTCCAATTCGGCGGGATTGATGCTGACGGGTTCGCCGTTGGGCAGGCGCAGCAGGCTCATGCTGGGTTTGTGATATTCGCCTGTCTGTTGCGGCTCGTTGTCTTCAAACAAGGAAGCCTGAATTTTGGGCGGTGGCGCGACGGAGACCGCAACGGATTTGCGGTTGCTGGTGCTGCCTGCAAGCGGAGTAACGGGCGTAGCGGTGATGTTTTTGGCTTCTTTCACCATGCGGCGTGTATTTTCCGTTTCCAATGCTTCGGCGGTCGAGCCGTCGTCCTTGCGTCTGCCCAATGCCTTTTTCAGACGACCCCAAATACCTGAAAACAGGCTTTCGGTATTGCGTCCTGTTTTTGCCATGACTTCCAGCCAAGACACTTGTGCCAGCAAGGAAACGGAAAGCAGCAGCATGACACACATAATCAGCAGGCTGCCGGATTTGCCCAGCAGCCAAGCCAAGCCCGAACCAGCCAAAGCGCCGACCAAACCGCCCGCACCGACAGGCAGGGTTTCGTCCAAAGTATTTTGAAGGGTGAAATATTCGAGAATCGGGCTGCACACCAAAAGCAGGAACAAAGCCAGCGCGGCAACGCCGTGGTTGTACGATTTGTAGTTTTCGCGCTTTTGCAGCGGGCGGAAATTTTTATAGAGGAAAACGCACGAAGCGGCGATCCACCACCAAAACGACAGTCCAAAAAGATAATAGCCGACATCGGAAACATACGCGCCAAACAGCCCGCCGAAATTGGCGATGTCATCCGATTTCGGCACGCTGCGCGACCATGCGGGGTCGGTCATTTTGAAGCTGGCGAGGGAAATGGCGATGAAGACCGTCACCATCAGCCCAAAGAGCCACAGCGCGTCGTTAATCAAATTGACGACATGCTCGGGGCGCGCTTTTTTTTCTTCATTTTTTTGCAGCGCTTTGGCAGCCTTCAAACGCTCGGAAACCTTGTTCGGCTCTGTCTGCGCCTTTGTTTGGCTTTGACGGCGCGTGCTCGGTTTGGCGTTTGTTTTGGCTTTAGTTTTTGATGCGGTTTTAGAGGATTTTGCGGTCATGGATGGATTTTTGGTATTCGGTACAGGTCGTCTGAAAAGGGAAAACCGACGGGGAATCAATCCGTCGGGTGTAATGTGTGTAAGGTCTAAATTATACCGTATTTACCGTTTCTGATAAAACAAGGTCGTCTGAAAAAGGTTTTCAGACGACCTCTTGTTCAGCTTTCAGCCGTCAGTCTTTCAATGACTGCTCTGCGGCATTGCGGACTTTATCGGCAGCCGCTTCGATTTCGGATTGGACAACTTCGGCAGCAGCTTGCGCCGGAGCGGGCGTTTCCGCTTGCGCGGCGCTTGCGGTTTCAGTCGGCGCGGCAGCTTCAGGGGCTTGGAGCGGCAGGCGCGCCAAAACAGTGCGCACGCCGGTGACTTTGTCGCCGATGGCGACTTGTGCCTGCGCGTCAACCGGCAGATACATATCGACGCGCGAACCGAAGCGGATAAAGCCGTAGCGTTCGCCGCGGGTCAGTTTCTCGCCTGCTTTGGTGTAACACAAAATGCGGCGGGCAACCAAGCCTGCGACTTGGACGAAGGTGATTTCGCGGCCTGACGCGGTAGTCGCCAGTACGGCGTTGCGTTCGTTTTCGGTACTGGCTTTGTCCAAATCGGCATTGAGGAATTTGCCTTTATTGTATTCGACGGCGGTCACGGTGCAGTCGGCAGGCGATTTTTGCGAGTGGACGTTGAAGACGTTCATGAACACGCTGATTTTCAACGCTTCGGTATCACGGTAAGGATCGCGCGCGCGCTCGACAACGACGATGCGCCCGTCAACGGGGCTTAAAATCGCTTCGGGGTCTTGCGGGATTTCGCGGGCGGGATCGCGGAAAAATTGCAGGGCAAATACGGTGAAAATCCAAAACGGCAGCGACCACCAGCCGCAGCAGGCAGACACCAGCAAACTCAATACCAAACCGCCGCCGATAAACGGCCAGCCCTCGCGGGCGATAATCGGGTGGGGGTACAGACGGTTCATAACTTTCCTTTTCTATTCAAATTTTCTATTCAAATTGCCGCCATTATAGCGGAATATCCTAAAAAGGTCGTCTGAACGCTGTTTCAGACGACCTTTTGTCTTTTTGTATTTATTGTTATCCGGCGGTGTTACCGTTTTCCAAAACATCCAAGATGTTTTTCAGGTTGGCGGAATCGAGCTGACCGGGGGCGGAGGCGGCTCCTGCCGTGCCGAACGTGATGGCGGAGCCGAAGGTCGAGCCTGCGACGCGGCTGACGAGTCCGAGCTTGCCCATGGAGATGGTAACAATCGGGCGGTTTGCGGTTTGACGGGCTTCCCAAGTGGCGTCCAAAAGCGTCAGGACATCGGCGGGGCTTTGGGGCATCACGGCGATTTTGCAGATGTCCGCGCCTGCCTCTTCCATTTTTTTCAGACGACCTGTGATGTCCGATTTGGCGGGCGTTTGATGGAAATCGTGGTTGCTCATCAGGACGGCGGTGTCGTGCGCCTTGGCGGCAGCAACCGCTTGGCGGACTTCGCTCTCGCCGGCGGAAAGTTCGATGTCGATGATGTCGATGATGCCTGAAGCGGCGGCTTTATCGAGCAACTCGAAATAATACGCTTTGCTGCAAGGGTATTCGCCGCCTTCCTCTGCGCGTCGGAAGGTGAACAGCAGCGGGGTTTCGGGAAAGGCGCGGCGTACGGCTTCGGCTTGGGTGATCAGGTATTCGGGATTGCCCGCTTGGTCGAAATAGTCGGCTCTGAATTCGATAATATCGAAAAAGGCGTGTTCGAGGTTTTTCAGGGCAGCGGATAAGGCTGCTTCGTCTCGGGCAACCAAGGGAACGGCGATTTTCGGCTGTCCGCTGCCGAGCGTGAGATGGCGGATGGTCAGGGTTTTCATGGTTTTTCTGCTGTGTTGGTGCGGTGGCTGTCGAGCAGCGGATCGGGGAACGGTGTCCAAACGACGCCGTTGATGCCGCTTTCGGTCAGGCGGCGGTTGAGCCAGCTGTTGCACGTATTGAAAAGATGGTAGCGTCCTTCTGCCTCGTAGAATGCGTCGTCAGCGCTGTAATGCGCGCCGGCGACGGGGATGGCTTTGCCTGCTTTCAATTTGAAATGACGCATCAGGTTGGCACTCAGGCGGCGGTATTGTTCGCGGCTGACGGTGAATTTGACGGTATTTTCGCCTTCTCTCGGCGGCTCGCGGTAGTAGATGGCGTGAATCAGCGTGCTGTTGACTCCGCTTAACGCCTGTACTGCCGTAGAGGCGGTCAAATCCGACCACTGCGGCGTTTTCAAATAGAAATTGCGCTCGCCCCAACCTATGCCGACGTAGCGGATGGGGGCATCGCCTTGCCCTGCGGGGCTGTCGGCAGGATTGATGATGCTGGTCCAATCAAAAAGGTCGTCTGAAAGCGGCATAACGATGTCGGCGTGTACGCCGTTGCTGTGTAAATAAAGTGTGACGTCGCCGTCGGAGGCGGTACCGTCTTGTGGAATTTTACCGAGTATGTAGGCGGCGGCAAAGTAAAGGATGACGGCGATGATAAATGCCAACAGGGCTTTCAGGAGGATTTTGAATATTTTTTTCATTGACGTTACGGCGTCGTTAAAGATGCGGCATCATATCACGATAACGGCATGTTTTAGACATTTCAGACGACCTTAACGCTTTAACTACAAAGGAGGTCGTCTGAAAATCAACAAAAAGATATTTTTAGTTTCCCATCAATCCGTTTTCGTAAAAAACCGCGCCCGATTGTTAACATTATATTTACACTACACCCGATTACAAATATACTCATTGCCATGCTGCACGGCTTTGTTTGCTTGAAATCCAAAGCCTGCGAACAACCCGCTGCGGGAAACAAGAAAAACCGATTCAGTGAAATCAATAAAAAAGCAATGTTAGGCGATGAGCCTATGCTTCAGCGGTTTTAGCGATTTCACGTTATGTTTCAGAGGAATACTCCATGGACTTACATGCAAAGGACAAAACCCAGCATCCTGAGAATGTCGAGCTGCTCAGTGCGCAAAAGCCGATTACCGACTTTAAAGGCCTGCTGACCACCATCATCTCCGCCGTCGTCTGTTTCGGCATTTACAGCATCCTGCCTTACAGCACCGATGCCAACAAAGGCATTGCGCTGTTGATTTTCGTTGCCGCGCTTTGGTTTACCGAAGCCGTCCACATCACGGTAACCGCATTGATGGTGCCGATTCTCGCCGTCGTACTCGGCTTCCCCGACATGGACATCAAAAAAGCGATGGCGGGCTTTGCCGATCCGACGATTTACATCTTCTTCGGCGGCTTCGCGCTTGCCACCGCCCTGCACATGCAGCGCCTCGACCGTAAAATCGCTGTCAGCCTGTTGCGCCTGTCGCGCGGCAATATGAAAGTGGCCGTGTTGATGCTGTTTGCCGTTACCGCCTTCCTGTCCATGTGGATCAGCAATACTGCGACCGCCGCCATGATGCTGCCTTTGGCCATGGGTATGATGAGCCACCTCGATCAAGAAAAAGAACGCAAAACCTACGTTTTCGTCCTGCTCGGCATCGCCTACTGCGCCAGTATCGGCGGTTTGGGTACCGTGGTCGGTTCTCCGCCAAACATGATTGCCGCCAAAGCGCTTAACTTGGACTTCGTCGGCTGGATGAAGCTCGGCCTGCCGATGATGCTGTTGATTCTGCCCTTGATGCTGTTTTCCATGTACGTCATCCTCAAGCCCAATCTGAACGAACGCGTCGAAGTCAAAGCCGAGTCTATCCCGTGGACGCTGCACCGTGTAATCGCGCTGTTGATTTTCTTGGCTGCTGTCGTGGCTTGGGTATTCAGCTCCAAAATCAAAGAAGCGTTCGGCATTTCCAACCCCGACACCGTCATCGCCCTGATCGCCGCCGTCGCCGTCGTCGTATTCGGCGTGGCGCAATGGAAAGAAGTCGCCCGCAATACCGACTGGGGTGTGTTGATGCTCTTCGGCGGCGGTATCAGCTTGAGCGCGCTGCTGCAATCTTCCGGCGCATCCGAAGCCTTGGGTCAGCAGGTGGCTACCACTTTCACCGCCGCGCATCCGCTGCTGGTGATTTTCGTAGTCGCCACCTTCATCATCTTCCTGACCGAGTTCACCAGTAACACCGCCTCCGCCGCGCTGCTCGTCCCCATTTTCGCCAGCATCGCCACGCAAATGGGGCTGCCCGAACAAGTTTTGGTATTCGTCATCGGCATCGGCGCATCCTGCGCGTTCATGCTGCCGGTTGCCACGCCGCCCAACGCGATTGTGTTCGGTACAGGCTTGATTAAGCAACGCGAAATGATGAACGTCGGCTTGCTGCTGAACGTCCTCTGTATCGTATTGGTTGCACTGTGGGCTTATTTCATCCTGATGTAAACCCGTAAAACCATAACCACAAGGTCGTCTGAAAGAATATTTTTCAGACGACCTTGAAGTTTTTCTGCCCAGCACCATTTGTAAAAAGATTCTTAACGAAAGGAAACCCATGATTATCCTGCACACCAACAAAGGCGACATCAAAATCGAACTCGATTTCGACAAAGCCCCTGTTACCGCCAAAAATTTCGAGCAATACGTCAAAGACGGCTTCTACGACGGCGTAATCTTTCACCGCGTCATCAAAGGCTTCATGATTCAAGGCGGCGGCATGGACGAGAACATGAACGAAAAAGAAACACGCGAGCCGATTCAAAACGAAGCGTCCAACGGCCTGCCCAACGAAAAATACACCATCGCCATGGCGCGCACCTCCGACCCGCATTCCGCCAGCGCGCAATTCTTCATCAACACCGCCGACAACGCCTTCCTGAACTTCCGTTCCAAAGAACTGTACGGCAAAACCGTCGTCCAAGACTGGGGCTACGCCGTATTCGGCAAAGTCGTCGATGGTTTTGATGTAGTCGATGCCATCGAAGGCGTCGCCACCAAACGCCACGGCTACCACGACGACGTACCGACCGAACCTGTCGTCATCACCAAAGCCGAAGTGGTATAAGATTGATACGCTTCATCCCATAACGCAAAAAGCAGCCTGAAACGGGCTGCTTTTTTATTGGGCAAATATTTGAACGCAATCCGCTGCGCTTGTTTTCAGACGACCTTTTGTACAGAAACCGTCGCCTACGGATTCAACCCTGCTTTGCCCCATCTCAAAAGACGATTTATAGTGGATTATAGTGGATTAAAATAAAAATGAGACAAGGCGGCAACGCCCGCCGTGTACGGTTAGTACATAAGGACGTTGGCAACGCCGTATCATTGCAATTTTAATCCACTATAAA
>CAUVJL010000090.1:0-11044 GCA_963552075.1 uncultured Neisseria sp. | reverse complement strand
AATCGGTTCCGTACTATCTGTACTGTCTGCGGCTTCGTTGCCTTGTCCTGATTTAGTTAATCCACTATAGAAACCTTATTTACGCCTGCGCTATCGGGCTGTCTTGTTCCTGCCGCTCTTCTTCGTGTTCCGCGCTGTTGAGCAATTTCAGCAGCTTCTCGGTTTTTTCCGAATCTTCGCTGCGGAGGATTTTGGCGGTTTCGGTTTCGAGCAGGGCGGTGTTGCTGTGCAGGATGATGTTTTTGACGGGCAGAAGGTTGTTGGGGTTCATGGAGAATCGGCGCAGCCCCATGCCCAGCAGCATCCGCGTGTAGGTGGTGTCGCCTGCCATTTCGCCGCATATGGAGACGCTTTTTTCCATGCGGTTGGCGGTGCGGATGATGTGCTGGATGGTTTTCAACACGGCGGGATGACCTGGCTGGTAGAGGTGGCTGACGCTGTCGTCGCCACGGTCAACCGACAAGATGTATTGAATCAGGTCGTTGGTGCCGATGGAGATGAAGTCGGTCAGTTTCAGGATGCTGCCGACGGTCATGGCGGCGGACGGGATTTCAATCATGCAGCCGACGCTGACGGTGCCGAAGGTTTCGCCGCGTTCGGTAAGCTGGCGTTGGGCGGTGTCGAGGTGGATCAGGCATTGGCGCACTTCAGATAGGGAGGTAATCATCGGCCACATCATGCGCACGGGGCCGTGGACGGCGGCGCGGAGGATAGCGCGCATTTGGGTGCGGAACATGACCGGTTCGGCGAGGCACAGGCGGATGCCGGTAAGTCCGAGCGCGGGGTTGAGGCTGCCGTTGGGGGTGGAATTTTGACCGAACCAGCGGGGGTTTTTGTCCACGCCCAAATCGACGGTGCGGATGGTGATGCTTTTGCCTTTCATTTTTTTCACAATCGCGCTGTACACTTCGTACTGCTCGTCTTCGGTCGGCATGGTGTCGCGGTTGAGATAGAGGAATTCGCTGCGGAAGAGTCCGACGCCGTCTGCGCCGAAGTTGTGCAGGGCTTTGATGTCTTCGGCGGATTCGATGTTGGCGAGCAGCTCGATGTTGATGCCGTCGGCGGTGGTGGCGGCGGTTTTTTTGAGCTTGTTGAGTTCGCGCTTGTGGAGGCGGTATTCGCGGGCGAGGCGGCGGTATTCGTTGAGGACGACTTCGTCCGGATCGATGATGAGGACGCCGTTGATGCCGTCGACGATGACGGTTTCGTTTTCGGTAATGAGCCTGCGGGCGTTGTGCAGCCCGATGACGGAAGGGATGTCAAGGCTGCGGCCTAGGATGGCGGTGTGGCTGGTTGGGCCGCCGACGTCGGTAACGAAGGCGGTAATGCGCTGCTCTTTAAAGAGGACGGTGTCGGCGGGGGAGAGGTCGTGGGCGATCAGGATGGTGTCTTCAAACAAGCCTTCGTTGAGGTTTAAGTCGTTGCTTTGCCCGACGAGGTTGTTGTGGATGCGGCGGACGACTTGCAGCATGTCTTGTTTGCGTTCGCGCAGGTAGTCGTCTTCGATGTTGTCGAACTGGGCGGCGAGCTTGTCGCTTTGCTGTTTCAATGCCCATTCGGCGTTGATTTTTTGTTCTTTCAAAATATCGACGGGTTCGCGCGAGAGGGTAACGTCGGTCAGCAGCATGAGGTGCAGCGAGATGAACGCGCCCAATTCGGTCGGGGCGTTTTCGGGAATCGCGCTGCGCAGTTGTTCCAACTCTTTGCGCGTGGCTTTGATGGCGGCATCGAAACGGGCGGCTTCGGCGTCGATGAGGTCGTCTGAAACGTCGTATTGCGGCACTTCCGTCGTGCCGCGCGTAATCAGGTGGGCTTGTCCGATGGCGATGCCTTTGCCCGCGGCGACGCCGTGCAGCACGATACTCATTATTCGCCCTCGCCGAAGTAGTCGTTGATTAAGTCGGTCAATGCCTTCATAGCGGCGGCTTCGTCCAAACCGTCGGTTTCCAGCTCGATGATCGTGCCTTTGGCGGCGGCGAGCATCATTAAGCCCATGATGCTTTTGCCATTGACGCGGCTTCCGTTTTTCGTCACCCAGACTTCGCTTTGAAACTGAGACGCGGTTTGGGTGAATTTGCTGGAAGCGCGGGCGTGGAGTCCGAGTTTGTTGATGATTTCGATTTGTTGTTTTTGCATGTTCGGCTTTCGGGTGTGCAGGGTCGTCTGAAAACGTGTCGGTCGGGTTAGACGGCTTCGGCGTGCTGTTTGCACACCAAATCTTCCGGTTCGGCGGTGATGGCGAAAATGCCTTTGACGGCGGCTTCCCTGACCGTTTCAGTGAAGGCGGCGAGGTCTTCCGCCATGGGCGAGTATTGGGTCGCTTTAATCATCATCGGCGCGTTCAGTCCGGTCAGGATGGCGGATTTGCCCGCGCGAACCAGCCTGCGGGCAGCGTTGCACGGCGTCGCGCCGAAGATGTCGGTCATAATCAATACGCCGTGGTTTTCAGGAAACTCTTGCAGCGCGGCGATGGCGTTGTTGATGATGTCGTTTTGGTCTTCGTCAGGCTCCACGCCGAGGATGCGGATGTTTTCCGGCATTCCCGTCGGGAAGAAATGATGGGTCAGGCTGCGGTAGGCTTCGCCTACTGCCTCGTGGGTAATGATTAAAAGGTTGATCATGATGTGTTCTCTGATGATTTTATTCGGCCGGTGTGGACGAAGGTATCGTTTGTTCACCCGCCACATAGCGCGATATGGTGGCACAAAGGTCGTCTGAAAAGGTTTTCAGACGACCTTTTTTAATCTTGTCTCAGCCTTGGTTGAGCGCGTAAATCTCGCCCAAATTGCGCCAGCAGCCCGCCGCGTCCATACCGTAGCCGAAGACGTAGCGGTTGGGAACATCCAGCCCGACATAATCCGCTTTGGTCGGTTTTTCCTTGTCGATCAACTTGTTGGCAAACACAGCCGCACGGCAGCTCGCCGCGCCCATTTCCAAGAGTTTGGACTGAATCGCCGACATCGTGTGCCCCTCGTCCAAAATATCGTCCAACACAACCACATGACGGCCCCGAATCTGCTCCGGGTCGGGCATCCGTTTCCAGTTGAACGCGCCGCCCGCCAGCTTGTCGCCGTAACGGGAAACATGAACATAATCAAAGTCCAACGGAAAGCGCAACAGCGGCAGCAACTGCCCCGTAAACACCACCGCCCCGCCCATCACAGGCAGCAGGAGCGGATATTTGCCCCCCAAGTCGCGCGTAATCTCGTCCGCCACTTTTTGCAGCGCGGCACGGCATTGGTCTTGGTCGAACAAAAGCTCGGCATTATCAAGCATGGCTTGGGTTTCAAGGCGTTTGGTTTCTAAATCGATCATGGTAAACGGGGAAATCAGTTGGGAAAAAGGAAATTATAAACCCAAATCGGGCTGAGGTCGTCTGAAAACAGAGAAGCGGGTTTTGCCATCGCTTTCAATACACCGGCCTAGCTATCAGTTGCAGTAGCAGTAGGTCGGATTCTCGAATCTGACGGCTTTTGAGATGGCGGTTTTTTGTCGGATACAAGTATCCGACCTACGGCCGGCTGGCATTGCCGCGCAAACCAATCTACTTATTCGGCGGATTAATCGGCAGCGTCGAGCGGGAGACTTTGACGTCGGGGCATTTTTGCTTCATCTGATAGCGGAACACCTCCGCCTTGCGTTGATCGCTGGTTTTTTCGTAATTCGTGCCCAAAATCACCTCGTCCGCCAGATTCCGTATATCGGCATAAGGGATATAGATAGATTTGGTATCCTTGCAATATTGGATTTCCTTTGAATCGATTGGTTTGATGACCAGCAGGCGGAACTCTTCTTCGTCGCGGAAGGCGAAGTCTTTAAACAGATAGCGGATGTATTCCAAGGCTTCTTTATCATCGTCGCTGACGGCAGATTTGTCCCTGAAAAACCCGATAAGCTCTTCCAACGCTTCTTTTAATTTTTCCAAGCGGAACTGATGCCAGTCTTCATTGCCGACGGGTTTTAGGCGGATACCGAATTTCGTTTTTCCTTGAGACAGAAACCATATCCCGCATTTCTTTTCCGCAATATATTCATCCTTATATGCGACATAAGCGACTTGATAAAGCGGCAGCTTTTCGTATTTATCATCCGGATCATCGGCTTCCGGCAGGTCGTCTGAATCCTGACCAGATTTCTGGGATGGATTATGGAACGAAGCGGAAACATCCGTTTCTCTCAGCCAATCCCCGTTTTTATTGAATACTAGGCAGCAGCCCGAAGCCTCTACGCCACCTTCTTTGCCATACAGGCGGAACTGGTTCAAATCGTTGACACGGCTAGAGAAACAGGTAAAAAAGGCATTGTGGGACGCGCCATCCGCCTTATTTTCCAACTCCAAATCCTGTTGGTTCAGCAAGTCCAGCAGCCCCCTGCCTTCGGACGGGTCATTCATATAGGTGGAGCTGCCGAGCCGCATCGGACTGGCAGTTTTGTTGCTGCCTATGCCGAATAATATATGGCATACATGGGGCGAAGTGTAATGCGCCATCGGGGTAAAGCCCAATTCTATCGGCGTAATATGGAGAACTGCCAACACGGTTGCAACGGCGTTTTGCGGTTGTGAAGTTTTGTTTTTGAAAAGCAATTCCTGTATTTCTTGTTTTTTCTTCTCAAAATAAGAATGCCAATCCTTGTTGAGGTAATCAATCTCCCTTAAACCTTGACGGATTATTTTTTCCCATTCTTTTTTTTCCGCTTCATCACTTAACTGTGATAATTGATCATAGGCAGCAGAAAAATATTTGCTAGCCTGATACTTAGCAAATTGTTCCGCTTCAAATGTAGTTTTAATTTTTTTAACACGTTCTATATAACAACAGCAAAGTACAAATTGAGCAAATATTTGTTGCTCAATGCGATTTTGTTCATTTTCTAATTTTCCGGCAAGCCATAATTGAAGTCTGGAAAATGCAGCAGCTTTCTTGAACAGGTTGCTTGCATTGTCCGTATCCTTGGTTTTCATAGCTTGTTGAAAATGACAACAAGCAGACAAGGATAGGACTCTGGTTTGTTCCCAAATACGGTCTTGTTCATCCAGTTGCTCGGTAAATTCCCATCTTTTCTTATTATGTTTAATGGCTCGCCTGCATAGGTCATCTGATCTGCCTATATTCTTGGTTTTCTCTGCTTGAGTGTAATAGAAAAAGGCAATCCAAGATTGAACATTGATTTGGTTCTGAATATTCTCTTGCTCAAACTGTAACCACTCGTAATAGTGTTTAACGGCTTTATCAAACAGTTTATTTGCTTCAACTGTATCTTTGGTCTTCATGGCCTGTTCGTAATAACAACAGCCAAGAATATATTGAATTCTAATTTGCTCTGCAATCTGAGTGCTTTTATCTATAATCTTGTCCCAAGCCTGATGAAGTTTTTTAATCGCTTCAGCGTATTTTCCTTCATCAAATAGTGAGAAACTTTCATCAATCAAATCTCTAACATCCATCATTTATCCCTTTACTAAAAAACCAATCCATTAAAAACCAATCAAGCGGAAATTGTACATGATAATAATCAATTAACTTAATCCAATACGTTGTTTACTGCTACCGTCATTCCCGCCCCCGCCTACGCGAGGACAGGCTACGGCGGGAATCCAGGATGCGGAATTGAGGAAACCTTTTTGCCCGATAAGTTTCTGTGCGGATAGGACTGGATTCCCGCCTGCGCGGGAATGACGGGGCTGAATAAGCTACTATATCAAAAGTTAAATTATCCGCGATATACCAAAGCTCCCTCTTTCCCCCTAAAGCAGAAAACCAATTCAGTATCCGTCCATCTTTATAAAAAGGTCGTCTGAAAACCTAAAAATCCGGTTTTCAGACGACCTTTCGACCATCGACTTTTACCTGTCCGTCCTGACACGCACAAACGTCGCAAATTTCGGCGTGCCTTTTTGCGTGAAGCCGCGGTAGCGGTATGTGATGACTGAGCCGATTTTGGGCGGGTTGTCGCGGTCTTTGTCTTTGAAGCCGCTGCCGATGCGGAATTCGCCGTGTCGGTTTTTGCAGCCGACCGCGCCCAGCCGTCCGGCGTTGCGCCCTTTGCCTTCATAATGCCGCGTTACCGTGCATTCGTCGTCGTATTGGCTTTTCAGCTTCAATAATTGGCTGCTCCTGCCGCCGCTGTAACGCGATTCGGGTTGGCGCAGCATCACGCCTTCGCCGCCCTGCGCTTCGATTTGTTTTAAAAAATCCATCGCGTGCTGCCGGTCGCGGACTTTGGTTTGCGGGATGATGGTGATGGGCGCGTTCGGATGCGTTTTCAGCCATTGCGTTGCGACGGCGAGGCGTTGGTAGAGGTTGCCTTGCGCTTTGGGTACGTCGAAAACGTGCAGGCGGATGCCGCGCCAATCGCCGGAAGACGAGCGCACGGCGGCAGAAATCTGTTCAAACTGCCCGAGCCCGCTATACAGCTCGCCGTCGAGCGGATAGGGCGGGAACTGCGCGGTAAAGCCTTTGGGCGGCGTAAACGCGTAGCCCTGCCTGCTGACCAATTGCCGCCCGTCCCAATACGCGCGCACGCCGTCGAGCTTCTCGCTCATCGCCCAGCCTGCAATGTCTTGGTCTTTGTATTCCTGCGCCAGCATCAAATCCGCGCCGAGCGCCGTTTGGATGAAAAAAGCGGCAAAAATCGGTATCATGCCTTGCATTGAAGTTCTCATAAACGTTCCAATAATGTGAGTGATTATTTCAAATATAATAATGATACCGCATAAACAGAACGAAGGTCGTCTGAAAACATCGTTTCAACGAAGTTCAAGCCCCCGTCCAACCACTACCCAAGGAATCCCGCCTCATGGCACTTCAAGCCGAAATCATTGCCGTTACCCCCTTCCGCCAAAACTGCACCCTCTTGTGGGATGACGAAACCCGCGAAGCCGTCCTGACCGATGTCGGCGGCGACGTTCCCTACCTGCTGCAAGAGCTGGACGCGAAAAACCTCACCCTGACCGCCATTTGGCTGACCCACGGACACCTCGACCATGCCGGCGGCGTGGTGGAATTGCGGGAACACCGCCCCGTCCCCGTCATCGGCCCTCATGCAGACGACGGTTTCCTGCTGCAAGCCCTGCCCGAAACGACCGCCCAATACGGCTTTCCCGTTTCCCCCGCATTCGAGCCGACCCGCTGGCTGACCGAAGGCGAAACGCTCAAGGTCGGCAGCCACGCCTTCCAAGTCCTGCACATCCCCGGCCACACGCCCGGCCACGTCGTTTTCTACTGCGCCGAAGCAGGGCTGCTTATTGCAGGCGACGTATTGTTTTACGAAACCATAGGCAGAACCGACTTCCCGCGCGGCAACCACGCCGATCTCATCCATAATATCCGCACCAAACTGTTCGTCCTGCCCGAAGACACCCGCGTCATCGCGGGACACGGCAGAATGACCGACATCGGGCATGAAAAACGGCACAATCCGTTTTTTTAAATCCTGAAAGCGAAAGGTCGTCTGAAACACGGATAAGCGTTTCAGACGACCTTTTTATAGAAAATGAGTAAAATGCAATGGAATACACTTCAAAGGAAATTCGTCATATGAAAACCGCGCATGAAACATTAGCTGAGTTCATTCAACAAATGAAAGATTATGAATTGTATTGGGGAGAGCTTACTCAAAAAAGTTTGGATGAAGGTACTTTTTTTGAAATTGATGAAGATGAAAACAGTAAAAAAATGTCTGATGAAATCAAAAAAATACATCACCAATTTTTATCTAAAAAAGCTTTATCTTTAAGGCAAGCTAGACAAGAAGCTCCTGATTTTCAAATGCCACCAGAATATAACGAAACGATTACGTCTGAACGGAAAATCAGTGATAAAAAATATGAAATAGATGTGTTGGATTATAGTGGGGAAAAGAAAACCTATACGCTGGTTTTGGAAGGCGGAGAGTGGAAAATCGATCAGATGGGTTTTATGTATTACGATAAATGGAAGAAGTCCCGCCAATTGTTTTGAATAGACGATAACTTGTCATCGGTTGGTTTAAGAATCAATACCTTGATAAAGTTGGTTGAAGGGCTGATTCTCAGAAAATTTGTTTTCTTAAAAAGGTCGTCTGAAAAGTCCAAAATCTTTTTATAGGGAATGAGTAAAATGCAATTTAGAACACTTTAAAGGAAATTCCTAATATGAAAACCGCGCATGAAACATTAGCTGAGTTCATTCAACAAATGAAAGATTATGAATTGTATTGGGGAGAGCTTACTCAAAAAAGTTTGGATGAAGGTACTTTTTTTGAAATTGATGAAGATGAAAACAGTAAAAAAATGTCTGATGAAATCAAAAAAATACATCACCAATTTTTATCTAAAAAAGCTTTATCTTTAAGGCAAGCTAGACAAGAAGCTCCTGATTTTCAAATGCCACCAGAATATAACGAAACGATTACGTCTGAACGGAAAATCAGTGATAAAAAATATGAAATAGATGTGTTGGATTATAGTGGGGAAAAGAAAACCTATACGCTGGTTTTGGAAGGCGGAGAGTGGAAAATCGATCAGATGGGTTTTATGTATTACGATAAATGGAAGAAGTCCCGCCAATTGTTTTGAATAGACGATAACTTGTCATCGGTTGGTTTAAGAATCAATACCTTGATAAAGTTGGTTGAAGGGCTGATTCCCGGAAAATTTGTTTTCTTAAAAAGGTCGTCTGAAAAGTCCAAAATCTTTTTCAGACGACCTTTGACGACTTTGACCGCGCTCAAACCTGCTGCGCTCCGCCCATGCTGCCTGATTTGAAATAATTTATTTAAAAATAAAAGGATAGCCTTGTATAGTGGCTTAACTTTAAACCAGTACGGCGTTGCCTCGCCTTGCCGTACTATCTGTACTGTCTGCGGCTTCGTCGCCTTGTCCTGATTTAAATTTAATCCACTATATTTTGCCCAAGGTCGTCTGAAAACCTGCGCTTTGCAAACCTGTGGTTTAGGATTAGTATAACTATACCAATTTATCCCAAATCCATTTCAAATCATTCACTTCGGAGAGATTCCATGAGCTACACGGCCCCTGTAAACGAATTGTGTTTCGGCATCCGCGTGCACGGCAGGTTGGACGAAATCCTGCAACTACCCCATGCGGAAGGTTTGGATGCGGAAACGGTGGATGCGGTGCTGGACGAGGCGGCGCGGTTTGCGTCGGAGCAATGGGCGGACACCAACCGCACCGGCGACCTGCACGGTGCGGGTTTTTCAGACGACCTGATCACCACCCATCCCGATTTGGCGCGTGCCTACGATGATTTCTGCGAAGCGGGCTGGGCGGGTTTGCGCGCGCCGGCGGAGTTTGGCGGGCAGGGACTGCCGGCGGTCGTGTCGGCGGCGTGTGAAGAGATGTGGTGCGCCGCCAACCTCGCCCTGTCGCTGATGCCGATGCTGACGCTGGGGGCGGTGGACGCGCTGTTCAAACACGGCAGCGAGGAGCAGAAACAGACCTACCTGCCGAAAATGTGCAGCGGCGAATGGGCGGGAACGATGAATTTGAGCGAACCGCAGGCGGGTTCGGATTTGAACCATATCGCCACCCGCGCCGTGCCGAAAGAAAACGGCGCGTATGCCCTCAGCGGTCAGAAAATCTTCATCACTTGGGGCGATCAGGAAATGACGGAAAACATCGTCCATCTGGTGCTCGCGCGCCTGCCCGATGCCGCGCCGGGCGTGCAGGGCGTGTCGATGTTTATCGTGCCGAAATATTTGGTGAACGCGGACGGCAGCTTGGGCGGACGCAACGGCGTGCGCGCCATCGGCATCGAACACAAGCTCGGCATACACGCCAGCCCGACCTGTACGATGGAGTTCGACAACGCCGAAGGCTATCTGGTCGGTAGGGCGGGCAAGGGTTTGGCGTATATGTTTACCATGATGAAAACCGCGCGGCTGAACGTCGGCATTGAAGGACACGCCGTTGCTGAACGCGCCTATCAAAACGCGCTCGCCTATGCCAAAGAACGCGTGCAGGGACGCGACGAGGCGGACGGTTCAGACGATGTGGCGATTATCCGCCATCCCGACGTGCGCCGTATGTTGTTGATACAAAAGGCAACGCTTGCCGCCCAACGCGCCCTCTATCTGCGCGCCGCCGCCCTGACCGATTTTGCCGCCGCCTGCCCCAACAACGTATTGCGCAAAGAAGCCGAGCGCGAACTGGATTTCCTGATTCCCATCGTCAAAGCCTGGCCGACCGACAACGGCGTCGTCCTGACCAACCTCGCCGTCCAGATTTACGGCGGCGCGGGCTACGTCGAAGAAAGCGGCGTGGCGCAATACCTGCGCGACGTGCGGATTACGCCGATTTACGAAGGTACTAACGGCATACAGGCCGCCGATTTGGCAGGGCGCAAAACCACCGGCAAAAACGGTGCGCTTCCTTTGAAGCTGCTCGCTGAAGGCAAAGAGCTGGCGGACAAACTCGCCGCCGCCGAACCCGCCGCCGCACAGCAACTGGCGCAAGCCATTGAAACGGCGGAACAAAGTATTGCCCGCATGGTCGGATACGCCGACCGTCCCGCCCTCGCCGCCGCTGCGTCCAACGCCTACCTGCAACAAATGGGGCTGACGCTCGGCGCCATCGGACTCGCCCGCGCCTATCTTGCCGCCGAATCCGCCCGAACGGAAGACGCCGACGGCTTCGGCAGCAATTTCTACGCCGCGCAGCAACACAATGCCCGCGTCTATTGCGCCCACGTCCTGCCGCAGGTTTACACCTGTGCCGCGCAGATTGAAAACGCGCAGGCATTGCTGGACGTGCCGTTAGAACTTTATTGACGGATACGGGTTTGAAAAAGGTCGTCTGAAACCGGATTTTGGGTTTCAGACGACCTCTTTTGTCAGCATTAGCGTGGATTGAAGCAGAGCGCCTGAGTCGAATTGAGCAATCTGTCCGATCGGGCATTGGACGGAAATGGAAAGGAAACAGGCTTGCCGCCGCGTAAAAAGGTCGTCTGAAAACGTTTTAACGCTATTCGTTAGACGTTTTCAGACGACCTTTATAGTGGATTAACTTTAAACCAGTACGGCGTTGCCTCGCCTTAGCTCAAAG
>CAUVJL010000089.1:0-11070 GCA_963552075.1 uncultured Neisseria sp. | reverse complement strand
TCTGTACTGTCTGCAGCTTCGTCGCCTTGTCCTGATTTAAATTTAATCCACTATACCGACGAAGCGGAGGCTGTTTTCAGACAACCTTTTTTGAATTTACCTGTTGCAGCATTTCCAACACTCTTCCCCTTCTCCCATTTATCCGTTTTGCAATATTCTGATAATAAAAAACTAATTTCCCCTCAGCCGAAAACCTTATTTTGCAACGCGCGGTTCGCGTATAAATCACTTGACCGATTACATCGTATTACGTAAAGTATGCGGCATTCTTTTGAATTGGTATTACCAATTTATTTGGTAATTACTCTCAGATTAAGGTTCGGTATCTCTCCCGCATCCGACATCATGATAAAAATTGATAAACAACGCCGATTTAAGGATTCACCATGGCACTATTCCTCAGCATTTTTCCCATCATCCTGCTGATTTGGCTGATGGTTAAGAAAAACAGTATGCCTTCCTATATTGCGCTGCCGATTACCGCCGCGCTGATTTACGCCATCAAGCTGTTTTATTTCAAAGACGACGCTATGCTGCTCAACGCAACCGCAGCGTCCGGCCTGGTTTCCACACTGACGCCAATTACCGTGATTTTCGGTGCGATCATGTTCAACCGTATGATGGAAACCACCGGCTGTATCGACATTATCCGCAAATGGCTGGCGACCATCAGCCCGAATCCTGTGGCGCAGCTGATGATTATCGGCTGGTCGTTCGCCTTTATGATTGAGGGTGCATCCGGCTTCGGTACACCTGCTGCGATTGCCGCCCCGATTCTGATGAGTCTGGGTTTCAACCCGTTGAAAGTGGCGATTTTTACGCTGGTTATGAATTCCGTACCCGTATCATTCGGCGCGGTGGGTACGCCGACTTGGTTCGGTTTCGCACCATTAAACCTGAGTGCTGAAAACATCCTTGCCATCGGCAGACAAACCGGCGTCATGCACTTCTTCGCAGGTTTCATCATCCCCGTCATCGGCTTGAACTTCATCGTGCCTTGGGCTGAAATCCGCAAAAACTTGGGTTTCATCGGCATTGCCGTATTCTCCTGTACCCTTCCTTACGTTGCATTGGCAATGGTCAATGAAGAATTCCCATCTCTGGTTGCCGGCGCAATCGGCCTGTTGGTGTCCGTATTCGCAGCAAACCGCGGCTGGGGCTTGAGCAAAGATTACGCCAAAGACCCGAACGCAGAAAAAGTACCTTTCGCCCAAGTTGCCAAAGCACTGGCTCCTTTGGGTATGCTGATCGGTATGCTGGTGGTTACCCGCATCAAACAGCTGGGCATCAAAGGCCTGCTGACCAGCAAAGAAGAATGGTTCAGCTTCCAACTGCCGTTTGATTTATCCAAAATCACCGTCAGCGACTCCCTGACCATTACCTTCGGCAACATCTTCGGCCAAGGCGTGAACGCTTCCTACCAAACCCTCTACGTTCCAGCATGGATTCCGTTTGTCTTCACCGTTTGGATCTGCATCCTGCTGTACAAAACCAAATTCAAAGATGCATGGTCTTTCTACGCCGCAACCTTCAACCAAACCAAAAAACCGCTGCTTGCCCTGATGGGTGCGCTGATTATGGTTCAGCTGATGATGGTTGGCGGTGACGACTCCATGGTGAAAATCATCGGTAAAGAATTTGCAGCGATGGCAGGCGAACACTGGGTTTACTTCTCCCCTTACCTTGGCGCAATCGGTGCATTCTTCTCCGGCTCCAACACTGTATCCAACCTGACCTTCGGCCCGATTCAACAACAAATCGCGCTTGATACCGGCCTGTCCGTGACCCTCATCCTCGCCCTGCAATCCGTCGGCGGCGCAATGGGCAACATGGTCTGCATCAACAACATCATCGCCGTATGTACCGTACTGGACGTGAAAAACGCCGAAGGTGCGATTATCAAGAAAACCGTCATCCCCATGGCGATTTACGGTGTGATTGCTGTCGCCATAGCAATTATTTTCTTCCCTCTAAGGTAAGCACCTTGTAACGCAAAAGGTCGTCTGAAAAATGTTCAGACGACCTTTTTTATGAAGCAAACAGTTAGTCAATACTCCCCTTCCCTACCATCATATAGTGGATTAAATTTAAATCAGGACAAGGCGACGAAGCCGCAGACAGTACAGATAGTACGGAACCGATTCACTTGGTGCTTCAGCACCTTAGAGAATCGTTCTCTTTGAGCTAAGGCGAGGCAACGCCGTACTGGTTTAAAGTTAATCCACTATAACAAATGCAGATAAAAAAACGGGCCGCCAAACGGCGACCCTAAGAAACTCTTGCAGCTGGGAGTAATAGCAAGAGATTACGACACTTTAACCTGGTTTATGCCGGAGAAACGACGCATCAGCTCTGGAATGGCTTCGGCATTTGAAGCAACAGTGATGCCCATTTTCCGCATTTGGTAGATAGTCTCGATGGTGCTTTCAGGCGCATAGCCGTGGCAGGCACCGAGATTGACAATAATATGAAGATTATCGCTGTACCAAGACAATTGCTTGGCCGTATTGGCGACAGTTTCTTCGATGGCCAATCCGCCAATAATGACAGTATCGGCTTTTTGTTCGTGCAGCCATTCCAACAGGCCTGTGCTGTTTGCCTCATTGGCTTCATGAAAACAAGCACCGTGAACATGTTTACCGCTTAATTCGAGCGCATGATCGTAATCTGCCGGAGAGGGCAAGCCTTGGAGCAAATGCGTTCCGCGACAACCTCCGGCGCATTGGCTGAAAAAACCGGACGGTCGACCAAACATGACACCGTTGCGATTGACGACGGTCGCACAAATGCTCTCCGGATCAATGCTCACATTCTCAATTAAAACCCTTTTATCTGCCAACGCTGCCTGGCGGTTAAGTTCATTAACCATATTTTCCGGACGCAACAAAAAATGGGTTGCATTAGCAGCCATACAGGTAAAGCGAAATTGCGGTTGGATGTCGATTGCAACGGTAGTCATAGGATATGGCTCTCTATATTTAATTCTGCAAACAGAATCAGGATTGCTCCGTTCAATCACTGACCAGACAAATGGTTTAATTTAACGATAATCGGTGTATTTATGATGAACGGTATAATATCAGGATAATCGTTGTATAGCTAGTAAATATTTTAAGATTTGTAACAATACTCGCAGTAAATATAATTTTTGTTGTATTTAAGGTTAACACTCTAATCAATTATCATTTTTAAGCGATTATTTTTATTCATTAATTTTTTATTAATTCCATGATTTCCCTGTATTTTCAAAATATGGGACACCATGAATAAAACTGTTGTTTAAAAGAAAAATATGCCTCTAGAAAGCAAAAATTGTTGGCAATATCCCTATCGCAAGCTGATTTTGCTCCCCAATGGTAAAAATAAACGGTACAAAAACCTTGCCGAATCCGGCAAACGCAGGCTCAAACAAATTAAACGCGCAACACAGTTTCTACCCGTGTTGCGCGTTTTATAGTGGATTAACTTTAAACCAGTACGGTGTTGCCTCGCCTTGCCGTACTGGTTTAAAGTTAATCCACTATATTATCGCCCCCCGCTCATCGCGAACGGGACAAATCAACAAATCTCCACTTCCAAATCCAAGCGTCGTGCCGTTGCCTGTACTGCTTCGACATCATCCAGCCAAAAAATCGCAAACAGGTAACCATCATCACCGGTCGGTACGTCACACAACACCAAACCATCCCTCTCCAATGCCACTTGCACATAAGGAAACAGTTCTTCACTATAAGTCTCTTCGGGATACTCCCATTCCCATTCTTCCCAACCTAATAGATTCCGGACAATCGCTTCCATCTCTTCCGGTTCGAATTTCCAATCCGAACGCCATGTTGTGCCATATCTTTCCAAGACGCAAAAAATGTCCGCCCACTCTTCCCCGTACCCCAAGTCCTCCATTGACTCTTCATTTTCATCTACATGGATATAAAAATTCTTAACCTGCTCCAGCTCCGCACCGGAACCATCGCCATTCTCCCCTGAAGGCCATCCCCTCTTCCGTAACGTAGCCCAAAGGCTTTCTTGAATCTGATAAACCCATTCGCCCCGCTGCAAAACAGCCAAATCTTCTTCCGTCACTTCCAACCATTTAAACAACGCCCACAAATCTGCTTTTTGTTCAGGCGTAGCAGGATAGAAAATTGCTTCGTTCATGTCGTGTTCCTAATATCAAAATACAAAAACAGGTCGTCTGAAAACGGTTAAACATTTTCAGACGACCTTTACTTCAATCAAACTTGAATCAATGCCTAAAATGGCGAACGCCCGTTACCACCATCGCAATACCGTGTTCGTCCGCCGCATCGAAGACTTCCTGATCGCGCATCGAACCTGCGGGGTGGATGATGGCTTTGATGCCTTGTTCGGCGATGACGTCCACGCCGTCGCGGAAGGGGAAGAAGGCATCGGATGCGGCGCATGCGCCGTTTAAGTCCAGGCCTGCGTCTTGCGCTTTGCGGGCGGCGATGCGGGTGCTGTCCACGCGGCTCATTTGGCCTGCGCCGATGCCGTAGGTTTGACCGCCTTTGCCGAACACGATGGCGTTGGATTTGACGTATTTTGCGACGTTCCAGACAAACAGCAAATCGTTCCATTCCTGCTCGGTCGGTTGGCGTTTGGAGACGACTTTCAAATCGGCGCGGCTGATGCGGTGGATGTCGGGCGTTTGTACCAACAGCCCGCCGCCGACGCGTTTGAGTTCGAAGCGGTTCGCGCCTGCTTCGAGCGGCACTTCCAATACGCGCACGTTTTTCTTGGCGGCGGCGATTTCGAGGGCTTCAGCGGTGAACTTCGGCGCCATGAGGACTTCCATAAATTGGTTGTCGGTAATTTGTTTGACGGTTTCGCCGTCCACTTCGCGGTTGAAGGCGATGATGCCGCCGAATGCGCTGGTGGTGTCGGTGGCGTAGGCGAGTTTGTAGGCGGTCAATGTATCGGCTGCAACGGCAACGCCGCACGGGTTGGCGTGTTTTACAATCACGCAGGCCGGCGCGTCGAAGGATTTGACGGCTTCCCATGCGGCATCGGCATCGGCGATGTTGTTGTACGACAATTCTTTGCCTTGCAGCTGTTTGTAGGCGGAAAGGCTGCCTGCGGCGGGGTAAATATCGCGGTAGAACGCGGCGCGTTGGTGCGGATTTTCGCCGTAGCGCATGTCTTGCACTTTAATCCAGCTTTGGTTGAACTGGCTTGGAAATTCGCCGATTTGGGGCTGGCCGCTCAAGACGTCGTCTGAAAGCGAGGTCAGGTAGTTGGAAATCATGCCGTCGTATTGGGCGGTATGACTGAATGCTTTGCGTGAGAGGTTGAAACGGGTTTTGTCGCTCAATGCGCCGTGGTTGGCTTCGAGTTCGGCGGCGATGGCAGGGAAATCGGCGGTATCGGTAACGATGGCAACGTGTTTCCAGTTTTTCGCGGCAGAGCGCACCATGGTCGGGCCGCCGATGTCGATGTTTTCAATCGCGTCTTCCAGTGTGCAGTTTGGCTTGGCGATGGTGGCGGCGAAGGGATAAAGATTGACGCACACTAAATCGATATTGCCGATGCCGTGTTCTTCCATCTTAGCGACGTGTTCGTCCAAATCGCGACGGCCGAGGATGCCGCCGTGGATTTTCGGATGCAGGGTTTTCACGCGGCCGTCGAGCATTTCGGGAAAACCGGTATAGTCGGCAACTTCGATAACGGGAACGCCTGCATCAGCCAAGAGCTTTGCTGTACCGCCGGTAGAAAGGATTTCTACACCGAGCTTGGTCAGGGTTTGGGCAAATTCGACTGCGCCTGTCTTGTCGGACAGGCTGATCAGGGCGCGTTTGATGGAAGGCATGGGGATTCCTTTTTTTGAAGGTTTAATCGATACACGCTGCTAGCGCAAAAATGAAACAAAATTTGATGAGATGTTTAGCTCCGATGGCGTTCTCTTGGGCAATTCAATAAATTTATACCTTGCGGCAAGCCATATCTTGTCTATCACCCTGCATACGGACGCTTAGGCTCTCATTCCCGATTTTTTTAACCTGCATTTGCAATTTATCTGATTTACCAATGCCGTTTCTCATCTGGGCAAACATTTCCTTATCCACTTCACGCCACGGAATGGTGCGAATTTTAGCTGTGCTATGTTGTCTTTGAACATCGGTGGTTTTAATGTTCAAACCAATTTTTCCTCCGTTCACCGTCCAAGTACCGTCTGCAAACACCCGATAAGCTAGGGTTTCATCATCAGGTGAAGGAAAATTCGCATCCACAATCGCACTTACTTTTTGCTCACTGCCAAAAGTAAACGTCCTCAGGGTTCCATTATAATCAACGCACTGCCATTTACCGAGCAGTTGCACTTCTTGAACAACAACAGGTTTTGCCAACACAGGCGCAGCAGCAAAGGCAGCAAGAAGAAAAATCAGGTGTTTTTTTTGCATAACAGTTTCTTTCTATAAAATCGGGAGTGAATAAGCTACTTTCTTAGTTTTCCAACTGCCTTATACAAGTTTGAAGACACTGGCGGTCAGTTTGACAGAATACGTTTTCAATCTTGGCAAAACATTATGGGATGAATTTTCAGGGCGGTATTATCCCCTAGTTTCGGGTTTTTGGCAGCAGTTTTCTGGAAATATTGTTGACAATTTTTCTAGAAAAAAGGTCGTCTGAATTGATTTTCAGACGACCTTTCTGCCGTTCCCTTCCGTCATTATTGCCTACATAAGGCTAACAATTCAGATACGCCCGTCCTGCGGCTGACAGCTCGGACAAAACCCGTGCCGACGGTTTTCAGACGACCCTTTTCCCCGCCCTGCTTATTCAAACCCCATTTTCCTTGCCGTTGCCACTGCGCCCGCCATCGTGATGCACAAAGGCATCAGCAGGGCGGCGGGGGCGTAGGTGAGTTCGAGGATGAAGACTATGGCGGTCAGGGGCATTTTGAGGGAAACGCCAAGAAAAGCCGCTGCGCCGATGACGGCGGCACTTTCAGACGACATGGTGGGGAAGAAGGTGTTCCACGCGGCTGCGGCGGCGAAGGCGATGGTGCTGCCGAGCATCATGGACGGGGTAATCAGCCCGCCGTATGCGCCTGCGGCGAGTGCGAGCAGGACGACGAACCATTTAACGGCGGTCATTTCCAAGCTGTACCGCCAGTCGGTCATGCCGCCGAACGTAAGCTGGTTGCCCGCCTTGCCGTTGCCCAGTATTTCGGGAAACCAAACGGAAACGATGCCGATAAGGGCGAATAAGGCAATCGCCAAAGGAATGATTTTCGGGTCGTTGCGCTTGAGGAAGGGAAATTTTTTGGCACTGCGCTGAAACCATACCGCCGTTGCGCCCAAAACGGGGCCGATGGCGGCGGCAAACCACAGCAGCGGGATGTTCACATCGAGATGGGCGGGATGGTATTGCTGCACGTCGCCCAAGCCGATGCGGGCGACGGCTGTGGCGGTGACGGAAGTCAGCAATGCGGCGGCCACTGCCTGCTGCGTCCAAATGCCCAACATGGCTTCGAGGATGAAAAGTATGGAGGAGAGCGGGACGTTATAGACCGCCGCCAAACCTGCACCCGACGCGCAGGCGAGCAGCAGGCGCGTGTCGTCTTCGTCCAAACCCAAACGCCTGCCGCCAACGGATGCAAACGCGGCGGTCATTTCACGCGGGGCGACTTCGCGTCCGAGCGGGGAACCGAGTCCGACGGTGATGATTTGCAGCAGCGCATGGGAAACGGTGGTCAAAAACGGCAGCCCCTGCAAGGGCTGCTTCAAGGCTGCCTTGATTTCGATTTGCGGTCTGCCGAAACGTTTGAGCGACCACCAGCCGAACCCTACCGCGACGCCGCACAAAATCAATACGAGGATACGGCGTTCAGACGACGTTTGAACCACGCCTTCCCGAAAGGAAACATGCCCGCCACCCGTGCCGTAACCGTAAGCAGTGTGCTGGATAAAGTGCATAAGCTCCGTCAAGGCAATGCCGACCATGCCGCCGACGATGCCGGTGAGGATGAGGGCTATCCAAAGTTTGTGCGTATGTTTCATGGGGATTTTGTTTTTGAGACAGGGTTCGGCGGTTTCGTTAAAAAATCAAACGGCCTCAATTAACATTGAGCGGATAACTTTTCGGCGCAACGTGTGTCTTGCCGTTGTAAGGAATCGCATATTTCTGATTTTTATAACGTTTTTTGCCATCCACCCCCTTCACCGTTGCGCTTAATGCCCAAACGCCTGAGACTGAAGGACGGTTTTTGTCAAAAGCAATTTTCGCATCGATGCTGGCATAGCCGTTTTCACAATTACGTTTTTCCCGCCCTTTGTATTCATCACAATTGCCATAATATGCGCCATTATCTTTACCGTTGATAATGAAGCTGTTACGGACACGGTTGCTGTTATCGGTAAACAGGAAATTTTCTCCGGTCGTCGTTTCGCCCTGACCCGTATAGCCTGATTCGACAGTGTAGCCCCAGTTTTGCTCACCCATTTGGACAAACCGCCAATCCTTATTCTCCGGCACATCCCCCCATGCGCCGATTTCATCGCTTCCATGTTGTTTGATTGCCCACTTTCCGTCTGTTTTTTCCAAAACAAACAATTCCGCCAGACCCGAAGAAGCATGCGCGTCCCGTTTGACTTTGAGCTTCATATCGTAGGCAAAACCCGTGTACAACACATAGCGGGTAGGCGTGCCGTTGCGGGTAACGGCATGGTCGGCAACGGGTTTCATACAATACATGACGTCGGACATCTGATTACTGTCTTTCGGCAGCTTGGCAAGCTGGCAGTTTTCAGCGGCAAGCGGATGGTTGTAATACCGGGCAATCACTGCTTGGACGGCAGCTTTGTCGTTATTGGGCGCAGCCGATGCCAAAACGGGGCAGGCGGCAAGCAGCAGGGCAATCATATATTTCATCGAAAATCTCCTGATATTTTTAAAACCACATTAAAACAAGATACTCGCGTACCTTCTCAGGTCGTCTGAAAACCCGATTCACACGTTTTCAGACGACCCCTTACGCATTCTTTCCTCTGTTCGACAGCCATCCTGCGACAAACGTCGCGGCGATGACGATGAACACGCCTAAAGCGGACACGGCGGACAAATGTTCGCCCAGAATCCATACCGCCATGATGACGCCGACGACGGGTTCGAGCGAAATCAAGAGGCCGGAGACATTGGCAGGAACTTTGTTCATGCCCTTGTTCCATAAGAGATAGGCAAGCCAACTGCATCCCACCCCCAAATACAAAACCGACAGCACGCCGCCCCACGACCAGTGGACTTCATAGCTCTGAGCCAACACCAGCGAAAACGGCAGGCACAACACCGCCGCCGCAGCCATGGAAGCAGAAGTAAATGCAGGCGCGCCGATGCGGGCAATCATCTGCTGGCTCGGCCGTATCACGCCGGCGAAACCGAATCCCGCAAGCAGAATCAGCAAACAGCCGAACCAATCGACCGCGCCGCCCTCTTCCGCACCGCCCAGCACCATCATCCCGATGCCGGCAAACGCCGCCGCCCCGCAAATCCAGTGGTAAATCTTGGCTTTATCGTTAAAAACAAAATGACCGACAAACACCACCAGCAAGGGTTCCAGCCCGACCATGGTAATCGCGCTGGCGGCGGACGTGTATTTCAAGCCGATAAACTGAAGCAGCAACACCACGACGTAGTTGATAAAGGCGATACACAACAACGGCTTCCACTCGCGGCGCGGAATCTTGCCGAAATGGCGGTAACAGGAAGGCAGCACCATCAACGCGGCAATCAACAGCCGCGCCTCGACCATCAACGCGGCATCAAGCATCTCGTAAGTATATTTGGCGGCGATAAACGAGCTGCCCCAAATCAATAAGGAGAGTATTTGGTAAATCATGGCTCAAGTCGTCGGATAAAAGGATGCACTGATGAAAGGCAGGACATCACGCCCCACCCTGCCCCGATTCGGTCAACGAATCCAAAAAGGCAAAGAGTTTCGCGTTCATCTGCGTAAAATCGAAACGCTCGATTTCATCGGGATGCTGCACATAAGCCTGCGTCCTGCTTTGCGCCGCCAAGTTTTCACGCCCGTCGGCGGCAATCAAGAGGCCGACGGCGGCGCGGTCGAATTCCAAATGCGCCTGAAACGCATAATGCTTGGGAGAGAAGCGGACAATCTGGCGCGGACAACCTTTGCTCGCCGCCAATACTGCCGCCTCATCCGTCAGTCCGGGCATATCCCCGTGCCAATGCCCCGCAAGGAAAGACGCGCCCAGCAAGGCGGTATGCGGGTCGTTCAAACCTTCCTGCGTCAACTCGACCGGATACACGCCGATTTCGCGGTGCGGGCTGCGCCCGTGCCGTGCGCCGTAGGCGACGGACAAAAGCTGCGCGCCCAAGCACACGCCGACAATGTACTTGTCCGCCGCCACCGCCTGACGCATCAGGCGCAGCTCGGCTTCAGGGTCGTAATACGGAAAAGCCTGCCTGTCTTCATCGGGCGACTGCGGCCCGCCCATGACAATCAGAAAATCGATACCGTCCGCGTTTTCGGGCAACGCTTCCGACTCATAAACCTTAGTCGACGCCGTACGATACCCGCGCGACCGCGCCCAATCCCAATACGCGCCCGGCACTTCAAAATCCTCGTGCAGGATGAAATGGACGTTCAACGTTTTCCCCCGCGTACCGCCGTCATGGCGAAGTTCCTGCTTCATCAGTTTTCTCCCTTTGCAACAAGACCGATATTTACAGCAAACCGTGCTGCAACAGTTTCTTACGCAGCGTATTGCGGTTCAACCCCAAAATCACCGCCGCTTTGGACTGATTGCCGCCGCATTGTTCCATCACGCACGCAAGCATCGGCTTTTCCACTTGGTGCAACACCATATCGTACACGCCGCAAGGCTCCGTACCGTTCAAGTCTTTGAAATACTGTTGCAAATTCTGTTCAACGCATTGCGCAATATCGGGGATGGGTTGTTTCATAACATATCCTCCTTCGTTGTTTTTAAATAATGACAGGTCGTCTGAAATAGGTTTCAGACGACGTTTGTTGAGTTTATAGTGGATTAACTTTAAACCAGTACGGCGTTGCCTCGCCTTAGCTCAAAG
>CAUVJL010000088.1:0-11083 GCA_963552075.1 uncultured Neisseria sp. | reverse complement strand
CGCCCGATTTGACGATGCGTTACTGTCCTATTTTGATTTTAATTGACTATAAAAACAAGGTCGTCTGAAAAAATTTTCAGACGACCTTTTCTCTTACTTATCCACAGACTGGCTTACCCAATTCGAAATCTTTTAGATTTTGCCTGCGAAGTATTCCAAAGTGCGGACGAGTTGGCAGGTGTAGGACATTTCGTTGTCGTACCAGGCAACGGTTTTCACCAGTTGTTTGTCGCCTACGGTCATTACGCGGGTTTGGGTGGCGTCGAAGAGCGAGCCGTATTCGATGCCGACTACGTCGGAAGAAACGATTTGATCTTCGGTGTAGCCGTAAGATTCGTTGGCGGCAGCTTTCATCGCGGCGTTGATTTCTTCTTTGGTCACGGGGCGTTCGAGGACGGAAACCAATTCGGTCAGCGAGCCGGTGGCAACGGGGACGCGTTGGGCGGAGCCGTCGAGTTTGCCGTTCAATTCGGGGATAACCAGACCGATGGCTTTGGCGGCGCCGGTGCTGTTGGGCACGATGTTGAGCGCGGCGGCGCGGGCGCGGCGCAAATCGCCTTTGCGGTGCGGCGCGTCAAGGGTGTTTTGGTCGCCGGTGTAGGCGTGGATGGTGGTCATCAGGCCTTCAACTACGCCGAACTCTTTTTGCAGGACTGCCGCCATCGGGGCAAGGCAGTTGGTGGTGCAGGAAGCGGCGGAAATGACGGTTTCGCTGCCGTCCAAAATGTCTTGGTTCACGCCATATACGACGGTTTTCACGTCATTGCCGCCGGGCGCGGAAATAACGACTTTGCGCGCACCGGCGCGGATGTGGGCTTCGGCTTTGGTTTTGCTGGTAAAGAAGCCGGTACATTCGAGGACGACGTCCACGCCCAAATCGCCCCAAGGCAATTCTTCAGGATTCGGATTGGCGAAGACTTTGATTTCTTTGCCGTTCACCACGATGGCATCGTCTTTCAATTCGGCAGTACCTTGGAATCGACCTTGGGTGCTGTCGTATTTGAAAAGGTGCAGCAGCATATCGGCAGGGGTCAGGTCGTTGACGGCGACGACTTCGATGCCTTTGGCTTTTTCAATTTGACGCAATGCCAGACGGCCGATGCGGCCGAAACCGTTAATCGCTACTTTGATGCTCATTTTGATACTCCTGTCAGTAGGGAAAGGGATAAATTTCAATAAGGGCTATTGTATCCTGAAATAAAACTACTACCTAGAATTACACGATGCTACTTTTAAAATGTTTGATTTAAATAAAAAAACCGTGAAATAGGTCGTCTGAAAATGCAGATTGGTACGGTTTGTCCCCATATTTGGGGATAAATTTTGGTTGTTTTTAAAATTAATATGTAATTATTTAAAAAAATGATGATGGTGATGAGTGTATCCCCGTTTTGTGGATAACCTTATTACTGATTGTATAATCAAATTGTTGCATTCATTTAAAGGCTGCGTTCAAGTTTTGTTTTTTATGAGAACAAAGTCGGATAATCTGTAATCGTTTGAATATTTCTGTGGATAAAATCGGATTTTTCCACTCGGATTACACGGCGTATTGTGGATAATCTTACCGGTACAAAGGGTCGTCTGAAAAATCTATGGTTCTGAAACACCTACATTAGCAAATACTATTAAAAATAATGGATTATTTTTTCCTTTTTATCGTATTATCCAAACATCAAACCAATTATTGAATAAGGAGGCGGTTTATGCTGCAACGAACTTTGGCAAAATCCATCAGCGTAACCGGCGTCGGGCTGCATTCGGGCGAACGGGTCGCGCTGACCTTACACCCTGCGCCCGAAAACAGCGGGATTTCCTTCCGCCGTACCGATTTGGACGGCGAAATGGGCGAAACCATCAAACTTACGCCCTACCTCATCAACGATACGCGCCTGTCGTCCACCATCGTAACCGACAAAGGCGTGCGCGTCGGCACGATCGAACACATCATGTCCGCGCTGTCCGCCTACGGCATCGACAATGCGCTGATTGAGTTGAACGCGCCCGAAATCCCGATTATGGACGGCTCCAGCCTGCCGTTTATTTATCTTTTGCAAGATGCGGGCGTTGTCGATCAAAAGGCGCAAAAGCGGTTTTTGAAAATCCTCAAGCCTGTCGAAGTCAAGGAAGCGGGCAAATGGGTGCGCTTTACGCCGTATGACGGCTTTAAAGTGACGCTGACCATCGAATTTGACCATCCGGTTTTCAACCGCAGCTCGCCCACTTTTGAAATCGATTTCGCGGGCAAGTCCTACATCGACGAAATCGCGCGCGCGCGCACCTTTGGCTTTATGCACGAAGTGGAAATGATGCGCGCCCACAATCTCGGACTGGGCGGCAATTTGAACAACGCCATCGTGATTGACGACATGGACGTTTTGAATCCGGAAGGTTTGCGTTATCCCGACGAGTTTGTCCGCCACAAAATCCTCGATGCCATCGGCGATTTGTATATCGTCGGACACCCGATTATCGGCGCATTCGAAGGCTACAAATCCGGCCACGCCATCAACAACGCCTTATTGCGTGCGGTTTTGGCGGACGAAACCGCTTACGAATGGGTGGAATTTGGTGACAACGAGAATTTGCCGTCCGCCTTCCACGAGCTGCCGGCGGCTTGAGATAAGACGGCGTACAAAAAGGTTGTGGATAAACAATCATCCACAGCCTTTTTATTGAATAAAGGTCGTCTGAAATCTTGATTTTAAGTTTTCAGACGACCTTTCAAGCGAGACAACTATCTCCCGCCAATATTTCAGACATGATTATCCACATGGCTATCTAATCTATCCTTCTGAAAAATAAAAAGATTATATTTTTTCTCAAATTTTATACACACTTTATCCATAGCTTTTCTCCAGCAATAAAAAAGGTCGTCTGAAAACCCAAATTCGGATTTCAGACGACCTTTTATCCACAAGCCGATCGGTGATCAATCGCCCATGACTTTGCCTTCGCGGCGCGGGTCGGCACCACCGAGCAAACCGTCTTTGCCGATCACAATGCCTTGTACGCCGGAATTCAAATCGCGGATTTGAACTTTGTAGCCCAGTTTTTCCAATGCTGCCGCTTTGTCCGCCGCGGCGGTTTTTTCCTCGATTTCATACTGGCTGCCGCGATTGAGCATATTCGGCAGTGAAATTGCCGTCTGAATGTCCATGCCCCAATCGATATGCGCCACCAGCGTTTTGGCGACGAAACCGATGATGCGGCTGCCACCGGGCGAACCGACTGCCAAATAAGGCTTGCCACCTTTCATCACAATAGTCGGCGCCATTGAAGAACGCGGCCGCTTGCCGCCAGCCACGCTGTTGGCCACCGTTTTACCGTCTGCACCGACAGGGTTGAAAGCAAAATCGGTCAATTCATTGTTGAGTAGATAGCCGTTTGCCATTAGTCCCGAACCGAATGCGTTTTCAATCGAAGTCGTCATCGATACGACGTTGCCGTCTTTATCCACAACCACCAAATGGCTGGTGGATGGCAGCTCGACCGCCATACCCTGCGCGTATGCCTTGCCGAACTTGCCCGCCTGAATGTTTTCCAATGCCTTGTCAGCTTTGCGGATTTCTTCGGCGCGCGGTTTCAAATAAGCCTGAGAAATCAGGGCGCGGGTCGGGACGTTCACGAACTTGGGATCGCCGACATAATAATCACGGTCGGCAAATGCAATCCGCGACGCATCACCTATCCAGCGCCAACTGTGGATATTTTCCGCGCCTAACGCCTTCATATCCTGATTTTGCAGGACGCCCAAAATCTCGCCCAAAGCAATCGCGCCCGAACTTGGCGCACCCATACCGCAGACTTCGTATTCACGATACGGCGCGCAAACCGGTTCGCGCTCGATAACGCGGTAGTTTTTCAAATCCGCCATGCTGATTTTGCCGGGATTATCCACAGCGCCGGTAACGGCACGAACAATATTCTGTGCCTGCGCCCCCTGATAAAACGGTGCGCTGCCTTTTTCCGCCAACAGGCGTACGGAGCGGGCAAATTCAGGGTTTTTCAACACCGTTCCCGCTGCCAAAGGCTTGCCGTCGGGCAGGAAATACGCGGCGGTTTGCGGATAACGTTTCAAAGGCTCCAGATTCTGCTCGATGGATTTCGCCATGCGCGGTGAAACGGTAAAGCCTTGTTCCGCCAAAGCAATCGGTTTGTCAAACAGGCTTGCCCACGGCAATTTGCCGTAACGCTTGTGGACATCTCCCAGCAGCTTCGGAATCCCCGGCACGCCGACCGAACGGCCGCCGACCACCGCATTCATAAAGCCCATCGGTTTGCCGTTTTCATCCAAGAAAAGCGCCGGCGTTGCTGCTTTCGGCGCCGTTTCGCGGGCATCAAACGTCGTCAGCTTTTTCGCCTTATTGTCCCAATACACCAAAAACGCGCCACCGCCCAAACCGGAAGACTGCGGTTCGGTCAGACCTAAGGTCGTCTGCATAGCGATCATCGCATCTATCGCGCTGCCGCCGCGTTTCAAAACTTCATATCCCGCCTCGGTCGCCAACGGATTGGCAGACGCCGCCATATAATGTTTGGCACGGATCAATTTCTGCTCGGTCAGCCCCGTCCCTTGTTCCGGCGCATGGTTATCCACAGCCGTCGGCACAGGCGCGGCATCAGGTTTCTGCATCGGCTGGTGCGCGCACGCTGCCAAAACCAAAACAGCCAACAGGTTTAAGCTAAAGGAAAATTTCATATCTGCTCCCTTTTAGTTGAGATATTTTTCAGACGACCTGCGGTTGAAAAACACAAAAGGTCGCCTGAAACATGAAAACCGATTGGACTGTTTATCTCTTCGGACAGTTCCGTTTGAGCCCGGTATAAAACCGGCAGGCTGTGTGTATAGCCGGAAAGTTATACACAAAACCAAACCGGATTTCAAAATTATCCACATCTGCAAACAAGGCAAACAGCAGTTTATCCGCATCTTAAATTAGTATTAAACTTATTGAACTGAAAAAGGAATCAAAGTTATACACAAGCAAATGCGCGACTCAATATAATCATCTATTTATTATTTAAAATCTTATTTATAGTTTGTTTTCCCATCGCGCAGCCAACGCCCGCAACGTAAAGGCATCTTTTCAAAAAATTAGATAGTTAAGGATTGTTAAACCTCTGTAAATCAGATAGAGTTACGGCTGATAAATTTAATTAATAATGGAGCTTCCATCAATGAAAGGCGATATCGGCGTCATCGGCTTGGCCGTTATGGGTCAAAATTTGATTTTGAATATGAACGATCGCGGTTTCAAAGTCGTGGCGTACAACCGGACCACTGCTAAAGTAGACGATTTTCTCAACGGCGCAGCCAAAGGCACCAACATTATCGGTGCCTATTCATTGCAAGATTTAGTGGATAAACTGGAAAAACCGCGAAAAATCATGATGATGGTACGCGCAGGTTCTGTCGTTGACGACTTTATCGAGCAACTTGTCCCGCTTTTGGACCAAGGCGACATTATTATTGACGGCGGCAACGCCAACTATCCCGATTCCACCCGCCGCACGCACGAACTGGCGGCAAAAGGCATCCGCTTTATCGGCGCGGGCGTTTCCGGCGGCGAAGAAGGCGCGCGTCACGGCCCGTCTATCATGCCCGGCGGCGACGAAGCCGCATGGCCTGCCGTCAAACCCATTTTCCAAGCCATCTCCGCCAAAACGCCTCAAGGCGAGCCTTGTTGCGACTGGGTCGGCCGCGACGGCGCGGGCCATTTCGTCAAAATGGTGCACAACGGCATCGAATACGGCGATATGCAGTTGATTTGCGAAGCCTACCAATTCATGAAAGACGGCTTGGGTCTGAGCTACGACGAAATGCACCGCATTTTCAGCGAATGGAACCAAACCGAGCTGGATTCCTACCTGATCGAAATCACCGCCGCGATTTTGGGCTACAAAGACGAAAACGGCGAACCTTTGGTCGAAAAAATCCTCGATACCGCCGGACAAAAAGGCACAGGCAAATGGACCGGCATCAACGCCCTCGATTTGGGCATCCCGCTGACGCTGATTTCCGAAGCCGTATTTGCCCGCTGCGTATCCGCGTTCAAAGACCAACGCGTTCAAACCGGCCGCTTGTTCGGCAAAACCGTTACCCCCGTTGACGGCGACAAAGCCGCATGGGTCGAAGCCCTGCGCCAAGCCCTGTTGGCATCCAAAATCATCTCCTACGCACAAGGCTTCATGCTCATCCGCGAAGCCAGCGAAAACAATGATTGGGCATTGAACTACGGCAACACCGCCCTTCTGTGGCGCGAAGGCTGCATCATCCGCAGCGCGTTCTTGGGCAACATCCGCGACGCATACGAAGCCAATCCCGATTTGGTGTTTTTGGGTTCCGACCCCTATTTCAAAGGCGTATTGGAAAACTGCCTGCCCGCATGGCGCAAAGTCGTCGCCAAAGCCATCGAATGCGGCATCCCCATGCCCTGCATGGCTTCCGCGATTACCTTCCTCGACGGCTACACCACCGAACGCCTGCCCGCCAACCTGCTGCAAGCCCAACGCGACTACTTCGGCGCGCACACCTACGAGCGCACCGACAAACCGCGCGGCGAATTCTTCCATACCAACTGGACAGGCAAAGGCGGTGATACCGCATCGACCACTTACGATATTTAATTTGTTTGAATCAGAGAAAAGGTCGTCTGAAACCAAAATTTTGGTTTCAGACGACCTTTTGATTTGAATCTTTCAATTTGCGGCGTGGCATTTGTCTTCATTCCCAACTCTTTTATGGGAATCTCAGCGACAAATTTCGGTTTTAAAAACGGATGCTTGCGGGTGCAGAAGGGCGGTTAAAATTCCCTGTAAAATCCACTGTTTTCGCACAACTTATCCACATTTTAATCCCAGTTTATCCCGTTGAATAAAAGCATGATTCATTATAGTGGATTAACTTTAAACTGGTACGGCGTTGTCTCGCCTTGCTCTGATTTAAATTTAATCCACTATAAACGCCGTCCCTATACAAAAAGGTCGTCTGAAAATCTTAGAACTGATTTTTCAGACGACCTTTGATGTCTCCGTAGCTTAAAAGACAAATGATTTAAAGCGTTTAATTTTTCCGCGCAGTGACAAATTCCGCCAGCAGCCGCAAATGCAGGGCTTTTGCGCCGAAGGGTTCGAGCAACGCGACGGCTTCTGCGGTCAGGGTTTCGGCGTAGGCGCGGGCGGCTTGCAGGCCCATCAGTTTGACGTAGGTCGGTTTGTCGTTGTCGCTGTCTTTGCCGGCGGTTTTGCCCAGGGTGGCGGTGTCGGCTTCGCAATCCAACACGTCGTCGATGACTTGGAACGCCAAGCCGAGTTTGGCGGCGTAGTTGTCCAAGGTGCGGACGTTGTCTGAATCCAAATCGGGGCAGGCAAGCGCGCCCAATACGACGGCGGCGCGGATGAGGGCGCCGGTTTTGAGGCTGTGCATTTGTTCCAACTGCGCCTGGTTCATGGCTTTGCCGACGTTGGCAAGGTCGATGGCTTGTCCGCCTGCCATGCCGAGGCTGCCGGATGCTTTGGCGAGCGTGGACAACATGGCGATTTGGCGTTCGGCGGGCAGTCCGGTCGGACGGCTCAATACGTCGAAGGCTTGGGTTTGCAGCGCGTCGCCGACCAAGAGGGCAGTGGCTTCGTCGTATTTCACATGGCAGGTCGGTTTGCCGCGCCGCAGGCTGTCGTTGTCCATTGCGGGCATATCATCGTGAACCAAGGAATAGACGTGCACCATTTCGATCGCCGCCATGGCTTGTTCGACGGCGTTTTGGTCGGCATCACCCAATTCGGACGCGGCGAGCACCAAGAGCGGGCGCAGCCGTTTGCCGCCGCCGAGGGTAACGTAACGCATGGCTTCGTGCAGCGTGTGCGGCACTTGGTTTTCAGACGGTAGGAAACGCTCCAGCAGCAATTCGGTCTGCGCTTGGGCTTTTTGCTGCCAAGTTTTCAATTCATTCGCCGGATTCAAGGTTCAGCTCCTTCAGTTCGCCCGCGTCCAATACTTGCAGCTTTTGTTCGACTTCCGCCAGCTTGGTTTGGCAGTATCTGACCAGCTCGTTGCCTTCCTGATAGGCTGCCAACGCGTCTTCCAGCGGCATTTCGCTGCTTTGCATGGACTGGGTCAGGGTTTCGAGGCGGGCGAGGGCTTCTTCAAAGGATTTGGGGGCTTTTTTCATGATGATGCGGGCAAAAAATCAAAGCGGTATTGTAGCATTTTATGGGCTGCTTCTTGGACGGGAACGGAAAAAGGTCGTCTGAAAACCTGATTTACAAGTTTTCAGACGACCTTTTGAGCTGATGATACGGTAAAAATCATTCTTTCAGAGCGGCGGCACCAAACGTACCGTTTTTAGATTCCAGAAGATGATCGAATCGGCCGGTAAGCTCTTCTGCTTGGGGGCCGAGGAACATACCCGACATGATTTTTTGTTCTTTCTCATCCACATGGAAGAAGCGGTTGCCGACGATTTGACCTTCCAGATTCACTTCATCAAATTCACCGTTTTCTGAGTAAACCGCACCGGAGAGGGATTTGCGGCCAAAGTCCACCATAAAGATGGAGTTGCCGAACGTATTGGCTTGTCCGACATCGCTGTAAAGCGCATAACCGCGGTAAAAAGCCTGACCCTCTTGAGGCATCGCTGCTTCCGGAGTAATAACGCCTTGGTAGAACATATACGATGTATGGATGTCAGTATCTCCATTTTTCAAGCCATAAAAACCGTAGCGGCCGTATTTCAGATGAGTGGCGGCAACCAAGACAGATTTTTCGTTCACATTACCGAATACTTCAGCCCTTTGAGGCTCAGTTTCAGGCAACAGCGGGATTTTTTGTCCGTCCAATTCAAGAATATTGATGTCGCCGATATGGGAAATATCGTCGCCTTCCATTCCTGATTGGGAAATTTTGCTGTAATAGCCGTCGATTTGTTGGGTTGCAACAGCTTCAGCCGCTTTGCGTTCTGCTTCCACTCTAGCTTTCTCGGCTTCTTCAGCAGCTTTGCGTTCTGCTTCTGCTTTGGCTTTTTTGGCTTCCTCAGCCGCTTTACGTTCAGCTTCTGCTTTAGCTTTTTCAGCTTCCTCAGCCGCTTTGCGTTCCGTTTCCACTCTAGCTTTTTCAGCCTCTTCAGCGGCTTTACGTTCAGCCTCGGCTTTGGCTTTTTCAGCAGCCTTACGTTCTATTTCTACTCTAGCTTTTTCAGCTTTTTCAGCAGCCTTACGTTCGGCTTCTGCTTTGGCTTTTTCAGCTTCTTCAGCGGCTTTACGCTCAGCTTCTGCTTTGGCTTTTTTGGCTTCCTCAGCCGCTTTACGTTCAGCTTCCGCCTTAGCTTTTTCAGCTTCTTCGGCAGCTTTACGTTCAGCCTCGGCTTTAGCTTTCTCAGCCTCTTCAGCGGCTTTGCGTTCCGCTTCCACTCTAGCTTTTTCAGCCTCTTCAGCAACCTTACGTTCTGCTTCCGCCTTAGCTTTTTCAGCTTCCTCAGCCGCTTTACGCTCAGCTTCTGCTTTGGCTTTCTCAGCTTCTTCGGCAGCTTTACGCTCAGCTTCTGCTTTGGCTTTTTCAGCTTCCTCAGCCGCTTTACGCTCAGCTTCAGCTTTGGCTTTTTCAGCTTCTTCAGCGGCTTTTCGTTCTGTTTCTACTCTAGCTTTTTCAGCTTCTTCAGCAGCTTTACGTTCGGCTTCGGCTTTAGCTTTTGCAGCTTCTTCCGCAGCTTTGCGTTCTGCTTCCGCTTTGGCTTTCTCAGCTTCTTCAGCGGCTTTACGCTCTGCTTCAACTTTAGCTTTTTTAGCTTCTTCGGCAGCCTTGCGTTCTGCCTCAACTTTGGTTTTCTCAGCTTCTTCGGCAGCCTTACGTTCTGCTTCTGCTTTAGCTTTCTCGGCTTCCTCAGCCGCTTTACGTTCAGCCTCGGCTTTGGCTTTCTCAGCTTCCTCAGCCGTTTTGCGTTCGGCTTCTGCTTTGGCTTTCTCGGCTTCTTCGGCTGCTTTACGCTCTGTTTCAGCCTTAGCTTCTTCAGCAGCTTTACGTCCCGCTTGGCATTCGGCGTTGCATTCTATTTTGGGTTGGTTGGTATCGCTTGAGGCGGTTGACGGCGAACCGCCTCCTCCACCGCCTCCGCAGGCGGCAAGTAAGGATAGGGCAAGGTAAGACAGGATATGTGGATAGTTTTTCATCGTAATGTACTTTTATATTTAAAATAGTTATGTGATATTCATTTTATGGGCTTTTTTATAACATGTCATTCATTTATTTGACGAACGGTACTTTTTGTTTATAAATAGTTTATTTTATTTGAATTTTTATGTTGCGAAATGGGTAAATTTTTAGATAGGCGGTTTTTTTGGTGGTCAAACGGTTGTGATTTGCTTGTGTTATAATCCGCGTTTCATACAGGTCGGACAGACAGTCGCCGCGTATCGCGTAAGGCATACGGGGAGGAAAGTCCGGGCTCCGCAGAGCAGGATGCCGGCTAACGGCCGGGCGCGGAAACGCGACGGAAAGTGGAACAGAAAGCAATACCGCCGACGGCCGCCTTCGGGCGGCACGGGTAAGGGTGAAAAGGTGCGGTAAGAGCGCACCGTGCACTTGGTAACAAGGCGCAGCAGGCTAAACCCCATCCGGAGCAAGACCAAACAGAACGCATTGACGCTGCTCGCCGAGCGTTCGGGTAGGTTGCTGGAGCGCATCAGTAATGGTGTGCCTAGAGGAATGACTGTCCGAGACAGAACCCGGCTTACCGTCCGGCCTGTATGTCCCGATTATCGAAAAGGTCGTCTGAAAACCGATTTTTGTGTTTCAGACGACCTTTTGCCATAGATATAGTGGATTAAATTTAAATCAGGACAAGGCGAGGCAACGCAGTACTGGTTTAAAGTTAAGCCACTATAACCCGTTTTGCCCATCCTGTTCCCGCTTCACGGAATCCCCTTTTCAGACGACCTTTCCCCCGTCTCGCCCGCACGATTTACGGTATAATTCCCCATCTTTATCCATTGTTTTCCCAAGCATAAACCATGACACGCAAAATCCTCGTTACCTCCGCGCTGCCCTATGCCAACGGCAGCATCCACCTCGGCCACATGGTCGAACACA
>CAUVJL010000087.1:0-11304 GCA_963552075.1 uncultured Neisseria sp. | reverse complement strand
CTTTGAGCTAAGGCGAGGCAACGCCGTACCGGTTTAAAGTTAATCCACTATAAAACAGGGAACAAGAAGCATCCTCAACCATGTAAAAGGTCGTCTGAAAACACTTTCAGACGACCTTTTAGTAGATTAGCTTTTCAAACACCACATTGCGGATATTCAAATTTTGTTGGGCAGCATCTGCGTGCCTCAACTGTAGTGTGGGCTTTACCCACGAATCATGCCGGAAATTTCAGACGGCCTTTTCACTGATATCATCCGTGGGCAAAGCCCACGCTACGCCGCTTTGTTACCAAAAGCACGCACCCATGCAACGCAGCAGCCGTATAGGTGCAGCCACACACGCTGTTGGCAGAAATACGACCCGCAGCTCAATCTACGGCGTTTTTTGTTTTTTGGCACCTTTGCAGGAGACAGGGAGAAAATATTCATCCATTGTTCCGCTGCAAGACCATACGGTATTGCCTTTTGGGTTAGTTCCCGTTCCCGATACGGCAAAGCTGGGAATCAGGTAAATTTCAGTATTCTTAATCGGCACTGCTGCCTCTTTGCCTATTGCAGCAACAATAGTCCCATCATCTTCTATCCGGACAACTTTGACATAGCTTCCGGCATTGTCTTTTTGCGAAACGGTTACCTTAATCGGCAGGCTTCCCTTATCGGCAAAAGCTTCTTCCACTTCCGCCTTCATACTGGCGGCAAGCATAATTCCTTCGCTGACTTGCGCGCGAGCCACATAATTCTGATACGCGGGAAGCGCCATAATTCCGAGAATCCCGATAATCCCTATAACAATCATTAATTCCAGCAATGTAAAACCTTGAGGCTTAACGGTATATTTTTGATAACTTTTTTTCATATCGCGATGCAAATGGCTGTTGTGGAAATCTGCTTAGCAATAAAGCGGAAGGGAAGCCCTTCCGCTTTATTGGTTTACGTTTCTTACGCTAGGATATTAGCGGCAAGAAGAAGGCAAGAATTTCGTAGGTACTGTACCTGTAGTACATTTCCAAGTGAAAGAGCCTGCAGAAGCTGCTGCACCACCTGCTGCTGCACCACCTGCTGCTGCACCACCACCTGCTGCCGCAGTTTCAGGCTTCAGGGTTACAGTTTTGCCTTTAATATCATTGTTAACATCAGAGGACTTCATTGTTGCAGTGAGAGCACCGTCTGTACCTACTGCAACGCTAGCAACATATTTACCTTTAATGTCTGTAGAACCTGCAATACCTGCGTCAGCATTACTTGTAGGCCATTTACCTTTATCTGCATAATATTCAACGACTGCAGATTTTTGACCTTCCATCAAGGTAATTGCTTCAGAAACTTGCGCACGACCAGTATAGTCTTGGTAAGCAGGCAGAGCGATAACTGCCAGAATACCGATAATTGCGATTACGATCATCAATTCGATCAGGGTGAAACCTTTTTGGATTGCTTTCATTTAATAAACTCCAGTTAAAAAAGTGTTGTGAATAAAAAAATGTTTGTTGTTAAAAAATCCGTAATGTGTTTGGCTCTGCTTGTTTATGAGTAAAACCATCAAGTAGAAGGAATATACAGCTTCCCGGTTCGGGCTTCGTTGCTTCGTTTCCCTTGCCGGACGTAATGTATCAAGCAGGGGATGTGCCAAGTCTGGATTTTTTTGGATTTTTTGTGAAAATATTTTGTAATTTTATGTTTTTAATAGGTTTAAATTTGTTTTGAAGGATTTTTCGGGCAGATTTTGGCTTTTTTATGACGTAGGGTTGTTTCTGCGATATGACGCGTTTTGTCATTTTTTGATTTTTTTTGGGGAAGCGAAGAAGACGTTTTGTGTCACGTGCCGTGTTTCGTCACTTTTGAAAGCCGTTTTTAATAATATTTGAATATTTTGACAAGCGGTATTATTTTTCAGATAAACGGTATTTTTAAAATTTAGATATTTTCAATATATTGATTTTTCGAATATTTTTAATATGATATTTTGATATTTGGTATTTATTTGAGATGGACGGTAATTCGAAATGGGAATTTATGAAAATTAATTTAATTTTGAATGGTTGTTTTTAGCGCCCGAAGCCTCTTTTAAAAAGGGGATAACCGATAGGGATACCCATCCTCCCCTTGTTCGATTTTGCACATTATTTTTTGGCAGATTCTGCCTGCATTAGCTGATGGCGATAATGATATAGTGGATTGAATTTAAATCAGGACAAGGCGAGGCAACGCCGTATTGGTTTAAAGTTAATCCACTATACTTGGTCTTGATTTGAATCTATATATAGATGATGGGAACGGCAAAAGGTCGTCTGAAAATCTCGAATTGAGGTTTTCAGACGACCTTTTGAGCTTGTTTATAGACAAAGCGTAGGAACCGGGTTGCTAAGGCTGATTTGAGTTTTGACAATCAAGCCAGCAGGGCGAGCAGTTTGTCGAAGGCTTCTTCAAACTGTTTCAAACCGTCTTCCTGCAAGCGGTTGGCGAGGGTTTCTACGTCTATGCCGAGCGCGGCGGTTTCGGCAAGCTGCGCTTGTGCTTCTTCTACACCTTCGGTCAGCGTGGCTTTGGCTGTGCCGTGGTCGATGAAGGCTTTGAGGGTGGCATCGGGGACGGTGTTGACGGTGTGTGCGCCGATCAGGCTGTCAACGTAGAGCGTGTCAGGATAGGCGGGGTTTTTGACGCCTGTGGATGCCCATAAGAGTTGCACGCGGTTTGCGCCTTTGGCTTCCAGCGCGGCAAATTCGGGGCTGCCGAAGTATTGCGCCCAGTCTTGGTAGGCGGCTTTGGCAAGGGCGATGGCGATTTTGCCTTTGAGGTGGTCGGGCAGCGTGGCGTCAAGCGCGCCGTCCACGCGTGAGATGAAGAAGCTGGCGACGGCTTGGATATGGGCAACGCTTTGTCCGGCTGCCAAGCGTTTGGCGATGCCGCGCGCGTAGGCTGCGTAGGCTTTGAGGGTTTGGGCACGTGAGAACAGCAGGGTCAGGTTCACGCTGATGCCGTCGGCGATGAGGATTTCGAGTGCTTCGATGCCTGCGTCGGTGGCGGGGACTTTAATCATGGCGTTTTTACGCGCGATGGCGGCATGGAGGCGGCGGGCTTCTTCTACCGTGCCTTGCGCATCTTTGGCAAGCTCGGGGGAAACTTCTAGGCTGACGAAACCGGTTTTGCCGCCGGTGGATTCGTGTTCGGCAAGGCAAACGTCGCAGGCTGCCTGTACGTCGGCAATCGCCATGGTTTCGTAGCGTTGTTTGGGGCTGAGGTCTTGCTGCTTGAGGGCGGCGACCTCGTCGGCGTAAAGCGCGTCGCCGGCAAAGGCTTTTTGGAAGATGGCGGGGTTGGAAGTTACGCCGCACACGCCTTGTTTCAGCATTTGCGCCAATTCGCCGCTTTGTACGAGCGAGCGGGAAAGGTTGTCCAGCCAGATTTGTTGTCCTAATGCTTTAACGTCCGATAAAATAGTCATCTCTGATTCCTTTAAATATAGGTTATTTGCGAAGCAGGCGGTAATGCTACCCCTATTCGGAAAATTTGGATAGATTATTAGGGCATTTAATGATGTCCAAAACGATATAAAACGAACACAAAAAGGCATGAAATTATGGCAGGAAACGGTCAATATCTCGATTGGGCGCGCGAAGTGTTGTACACCGAAGCGGAAGGCTTGCGCGAAATTGCGGCGGAATTGGACGAAAACTTCGTCCTTGCGGCAGACGCGCTGTTGCACTGCAAAGGCAGGGTCGTCATCACAGGCATGGGCAAGTCGGGACATATCGGGCGCAAAATAGCGGCGACTATGGCTTCGACCGGCACACCCGCGTTTTTCGTCCATCCTGCGGAAGCGGCGCACGGCGATTTGGGCATGATTGTGGACAACGACGTCGTCGTCGCGATTTCCAATTCCGGCGAAAGCGATGAAATCGCCGCCATCATCCCCGCGCTCAAACGCAAAAACATTACCCTCATCTGCATTACCGCCCGCTCCGATTCGACCATGGCTAGCCATGCCGACATCCACATCACGGCGTCGGTTTCCAAAGAAGCCTGCCCGCTGGGACTTGCCCCGACCACCAGCACCACCGCCGTTATGGCTTTGGGCGATGCGTTGGCAGTTGTCCTTTTGCGCGCACGCGCGTTCACGCCCGACGATTTCGCCTTGAGCCACCCCGCCGGCAGCCTCGGCAAACGCCTGCTTCTACGCGTTGCGGACATCATGCACCAAGACGACGCCCTGCCCGCCGTCCGACTCGGCACGCCCTTAAAAGAAGCCATCGTCAGCATGAGCGAAAAAGGCTTGGGTATGCTGGCGGTAACGGACGATCAAGGTCGTCTGAAAGGCGTATTCACCGACGGCGATTTGCGCCGCCTGTTCCAACAGCGCGACCGCTTTGACGGGTTGACCGTCGATGAAATCATGCATCCCTCCCCCAAAACCATCCCCGCCGAACGCCTCGCTACCGAAGCCCTGAAAGTCATGCAGGCAAACCATGTGAACGGGCTTTTGGTAACCGACGCCGACGGCGTGCTGACCGGCGCGCTGAATATGCACGATTTACTGATGGCGCGGATTGTGTAAAGGCGGGCTAACCGTTTTCAGACGACCTTTATGTTAGAATAGGTCGTCTGAAACCTAGCAATCCGCAAGGAAACACTATGCAAACCTTAGACCCCGAGCTGCAACAGCGCGCGGCGCATATCAAGCTGCTGATATTGGATGTGGACGGCGTTTTGACCGACGGCCGCATCTTTATCCGCGACGACGGCGAAGAAATCAAATCGTTCCACACCCTGGACGGGCACGGCTTGAAGATGCTTCAGGCAAGCGGCGTGCAGACTGCGGTTATCACAGGTCGGGACGCACCCTCCGTCGGCATCCGCGTCAAACAGTTGGGCATAAATTACTACTTCAAAGGCATTTCGGACAAACGCGCCGCCTATGAAGAATTGCGCGCGCAGGCGGGCGTAGAAGAAGCCGAGTGCGCCTTTGTCGGCGACGACGTGGTCGATTTGCCGGTGATGGTACGCTGCGGATTGCCGGTTGCCGTCCCCGACGCGCATTGGTTTGCGCTGCAACACGCCGCCTATATTACGAAACACGCGGGCGGCGCGGGCGCGGTGCGCGAAGTGTGCGATCTGATTATGCGCGCGAAAGGTACGCTGGGCGCGGCTTTGAACGAGTACATCAAATGAAAGTAAGATGGCGGTACGGAATCGCATTCCCTTTGGTGCTGGCGGTCGCGCTCGGCGGATTGTCGGCATGGCTGGGGCGCATCAGCGAAATCGACATTGAAGAAGTCAAACTCAACCCCAACCAGCCGCAATACACGATGGACGGCATAGACGGGCGGCGGTTTGACGAACAAGGTCGTCTGAAAGAGCACCTGAGCGCAAGAGGGGCGAAACAGTTTCCCGAAAGCAACGACGTACATTTTGAGCTGCCGCACCTCGTCTTCTTCCAAGAAGGCAGCCGGCTTTACGACGTCGGCAGCGACGAAGCCGTATACAATACCCAAACCAAACAACTCCTGTTCAAACACAACGTCGTCCTGACCAAAGCCGCCGATGCCAAGCGGCAGGCGGGCGTCGTCAAAACCGATCTTCTGCACGTCGACACCGAATCGCAATACGCCCAAACCGACACGCCCGTTACCTTCCAATACGGCGAATCGAGCGGCAACGCCGAAGGTCTGACGTATGACCACAAAAAAGGTTTGTTGAACTTCCCATCCAGAGTGAAAGCCACGATTTATGATACAAAAAATATGTAAGGCATGTGTTTTAACCGCATTTTTCGCCACCGCCCCCGCTTACGCCCTGCAAAGCGACAGCAAGCAGCCGATACAGATTGAAGCCGACCAAGGCTCGCTCGACCAAAACAACCAAAGCACCACCTTCACCGGCAACGTCATCATCAAACAAGGCACGCTCAACATCCGCGCCGGCAGCGTCAACGTCTCCCGCAACGACAAAGGCGAACAGTTTATGAAAGCCAGCGGCTCGCCCGTCCGCTTCAGCCAGACACTCGACGACAACAAAGGCACGGTTAACGGACAAGCCAACAACGTAACCTACTCCTCCGCCATCAACCTCGTTACCCTGACCGGCAACGCCAAAGTCCAACGCGGCGGCGACGTTGCCGAAGGCGCAGTCATCACCTACAACACCAAAACCGAAGTCTATACCATCAACGGCAGCTCGAAATCAGGCGCCAAATCCGCCGCCAAATCCGGTAGGGTCAGTGTCGTCATCCAACCGTCCAGCACCCAAAAAACCAAATAACCAATATCTGACAACACAAAAGGTCGTCTGAAAACCAACGCAGCAAAAACCCCAAACAATATTTTCAGGCGACCTCCGAACCAAGAGTCATTTATGAGCGAAAACACCAGCCGCCTCGTCGTTCAAAACCTGCAAAAAAGTTTCAAAAAACGCCAAGTCGTCAAAAGCTTCTCCCTCGAAATCGAAAGCGGCGAAGTCATCGGCCTGCTCGGCCCCAACGGCGCAGGCAAAACCACCAGCTTTTACATGATCGTCGGACTCATCGCCGCCGACGCAGGCAGCGTTACCCTTGACGGACAAGAACTGCGCCACCTGCCCATACACGAACGCGCCCGCCTCGGCGTCGGCTACCTGCCCCAAGAAGCCTCGATTTTCCGCAAAATGACCGTCGAACAAAACATCCGCGCCATTTTAGAAATCAGCACCAAAGACAAAAGCCGCATCGATAGTGAAGTCGAAAAACTGCTTGCCGACCTCAACATCGGCCACCTGCGCCACAACCCCGCCCCCTCCCTGTCCGGCGGCGAACGCCGACGCGTCGAAATCGCCCGCGTACTCGCCATGCAGCCGCGCTTCATCCTCCTGGACGAACCCTTCGCCGGCGTTGACCCCATTGCCGTCATCGACATCCAAAAAATCATCGACTTCCTCAAATCACGCGGCATCGGCGTACTCATTACCGACCACAACGTACGCGAAACCCTCAGCATCTGCGACAGAGCCTACATCATCAGCGACGGCACCGTCCTCGCCTCCGGCAAGCCGGACGACTTGGTCAACAACGAACAAGTCCGCTCCGTCTATCTCGGCGAAAACTTCAAATATTGATAATGACAAACCGCACAATCAATTGTGCGGTTTTAAAATAACAAAGCATCAGAAAGGTCGTCTGAAAACGGACAGCAAGTTTCGCTAAAACGTTTTCAGACGACCTTTCAGGTAGGTTGGGTTGACAACCCAACACTGCAGAAGATTAAACAGATTTTGTTGGGTCTCGACCCAACCTACACTGACCACGTTGATAGAACCATCCCGTAGCGTGGGCTTTGCCCACGAAATCCGTTTAAAAAGCCGATTTAGGATTTCAGACAACCTTAATTTTATTTCTTCAATTCTTTCAACAAAGACGTTAACCCTTCCACACCATCGAATGTACCCGGCACTTTATCCGGATTGGACAGAATGCTGCTGAAAATCAGGTTTTCGAATTTTTCTAGCGCGTCTTTATCATCAGTTTTGATTTTTTTCGCGTACTCGGCATAGCTTTGGATAAATTGACACAACGACTGTCGCAGTTCCAACTGCATGATTTGAGTCTGTATCGAATGGTAATGAGTTAAAACCACTCTGAAGAAATAGATTAAAACAAATTCCAAGCCGATAATGGGTAGCATAGATTGCCATGAAAAAACTTCACCTATAGTTTGTATAGAGAAACTGATAGCCAAAGTAAAAGCTACTGTTATTGCCAACAAAACCAATAGTCTAAAAGTTTTCTTTTTGGCTTCGTTCTTTTGTTTCAACAGATTTTCAAAACCTTTAGACAAACCGACAAAATTAAATGCCGTTTTGTATTCATCTAATTTTTCCTTAAGTTTATCTACGTCATTTATTCTTTGCTGAACTTCAACTATTTTTTCGTTGACTTCATTCTGATATTGTTGAATCGATTCTTCTAAGGCGTTTCTTCTTTCATCAAATTCGAAAAATGTCTTAAAGCCCTTGTTGCCCATGTGAAAACACAGTATTCCTATCGGCATTTTGTAAAAAGCATAGTTAAGCTGACTTGCATATTCACTTCGAGGGAAATACATTTTTTCCTTTAACGGTATTATTACTTTTCCTAATGAATCACTTCTCAAAAAATTGAGCCCTTCCAGCCCATAGCTCAAATCAAGCTCAACCAAAAATCTCACCATGCACTCATAGATATTCGCAGCTTCTTGCTCAGAAATATTGTCCTGTAAATTTTGAATTCGACTCTTAAAACTATTACCTATGTACTGTATATTGAATGAACAACTCTCTTCCCATAACTCAGGATCATCAATCATCGATGACGCTACCACCGTAATCAATTCATACTGTTCGCGCTCCTGTTCTGACAACATCGACTCATCCACTTTGGCAATTTTCTTTTCAACCTGCACCAAATCATCATGTAACTCGCTAAAAAATCCCATTTTTTCCCTTTCCTATTTTTGCTGATTAATCTTTTCGGATTCAAAGATAAGAACCGAATCACTTAATTTTAACGATCTATTTGCAAACTGCCGATTCTTTAATGCCGTCATTCCCACGCAGGCGTGAATCCAGACCTTGGCATTTCAGGAATATTTCAAGGCTGCTGCAATTTCAAACTTCTAGATTCCCGCCTGCGCGGGAATGGCGGCTGAGATTTAAGCAAAATTTGCTGTTCCCATTTTCAGACGACCTTTTGCCTCGTCGGTGTACATTGTAGCGTGGGCTTTGCCCACGATAATCATAGCTAAAAGAGGTCGTCTGAAATTTTGAGTTTGATTCGTGGATAAAGCCCACGCTATGGGTTTCTATTCTCCTGCTACAGTTTTTGCCGTAGGTCGGATTCTCGAATCCGACATTTCCAACTTCGGAAACGACAGACGTGCCAAATGTTTTTTGTCGGATACAAGTATCCGACCTACATCTCTATTTGCCCCTTCGGTGTGCGTTGTAGCGTGGGCTTTGCCCACGAAAGCCGTTTGAAAAACCTTTAAACCAAAGGATAGTCATAAAACCGAACGGACAATGACCGTTTCAAAGCAAAGGTCGTCTGAAAATGGACAGCAAGTTTCGCTAAAACGTTTTCAGACGACCTTTCGGGTAGGTTGGGTTGAAAACCCAACATTGCAGAAGATTCAACAGCTTTTGTTGGGTCTAGACCCAACCTACGCGTATTACAGCCTTATTAATGGAATTTTTTGCCGTCTTTATATCGATAGATTTGCAACATCGTTACCCTACTACCTCCGAACGAGTTGATTTCATAAGTAATCCCATCATATACGGCACGCGTACTAATCAGCTCTTTATTAAGCGGTTGTTTCTGTTTAAAGGTTTCGATATTTTGGATATGTTTGTCCAGCAGGTTTTGAAATAGATTATCCGGTTTGTTTTTATGATTGATGGTAGAGATGATTAATTTGGGGATAGTGGTATCTTTAAAGATCCAACCATTATATCCCAATGGAACCTCTACACCATTTACTTTCCCATTGGAATATTTCAGTCTAATTTCATAGTTGCAATCAGGTTTAACAAAATCTTTAAATATTAAATATATGGAGTAAATGGAGCCATCAATAACAGTAGTGCTATACAGGTTTTTCCCGTCAAAGTTTTCTTGGCTAACCTCTTGAAATCCTAAGTCCTGCAACTTAGAAATGATTAATCCAGTATTCATGGGAATAGTCAGACGGTGTGAACGGTTGAAAGGCGCATTATTTATCTGCTCATCTGCCAACATTACTCCAATAGCATTTTCTGGAACACTATGAATCGGGGGAAGAGTATTAAATTTATATTCAGAAGGATGACATTCAAAATGAAGACTACTTTGTTGTTTAGGATTTCTAAGGTCATTAGCAATATTCTTTTTATGCGGTGAATAGGGCTGATTGCCACATGAAACTACAAAAAAACACATAAATAAAGTAATAATTTTTTTATTCAATTTCATTTTTAAGATCTCTTCAAACCTTTATTATTTCGCATAACATTCCAAGGTGCTTATGAGAAACCCCTTAAATGTCTGGGTTGGACTTTAAGGGGTTTTAGGGAATTTTGCAAAGATCTCTATTTTTCTTATTACTTTCAAGCCAGCCGTAGGTCGGATTCTCGAATCCGACATTTCTAACAGCGGTTTTTCGGAAACGACAGACGCGTCAAATGTTTTTGTCGGATACAAGTATCCGACCTACATCTGGATTCCTGCCTGCGAGGGAATGACGGCAGAGATTTCGACAAAAATTGCTTCTCCCGTTTTCAGACGACTATTTGCCTCGTCGGTGTACATTGTAACGTGGGCCTTGCCTACGACAATGACGGCTAAAAGAGGTCGTCTGAAATTTTGGGTTTGGTTCGTGGGCAAAGCCCACGCTACGGGTTTCAGACGACTTACTCTTTTCGATTTTGTGTTTACTCATCTGAAAACTCATTTTCATGCCGCAAGCTGCGGATAAAGGTTTCGAAATCGGGGGCAAGTTCGACTATTTCAAAATCCCATTCTTGTTCGACAAGCACCACTTTCGGCTCTCCGTCTTTTCCACACTCTCGATAGTCCAAGGCAAACAGGGCATGCCCTCCTGACGGGTCGGTGGCCAAATACACGCCGATAGGCGGATATTCCCATTCTTCCAGCCAAAGTTTTTGCCCCATCTCGCCGCACAGACTCCCTTCTTTTTCAAAACCGATTCCCGATACCTCGCAAATTTGCACATGATCTTTTGCCCACGAATTTCTCTGCGTGGTTGGAAAGCAGTTTTTGACAAATATCCCGCCGTTTTGTACTGCCATTAATTCAATGAAACTTTGCGGCAATTTATAGCCTAGCTCACTTTCTACGGCAGCCAAAATTTCAGGGGTAAACGGAGCTTCTTTGTAGTTTTCATCTGCCCAACTATTAGCTTCCCATACGGAGGACAAATCAAAATCTTTAAAAACTTGGGACATAATGTTCTTCCTTATTGATTTCAGCTATAAACAGGTGGGTGGGTATTCATGCCCGACTTTTACCGTCCGTCATTCCCGCGCAGGCGGGAATCCAGAAGTTTGAAATTACAGCAGCCTTGAAATGTTCCCGAAATGCCAAGGTCTGGATTCCCGCCTGAGCGGGAATGACGGCAGAGGTTTCGGCAAAAATTGCTCCTCCCGTTTTCAGACGACCTCTGTCTTCCCCCTTCTACATCTCTTCCAATTTCGCAAACTTGGTATCCAGCTCTTTCACGCCCTGTTTGCCGAAGTTGATGGTCAGTCGAGCGGATTCGCCTTTGTCCACGGCATCGATGATGACGCCGGTGCCGAATTTGGCGT
>CAUVJL010000086.1:0-11335 GCA_963552075.1 uncultured Neisseria sp. | reverse complement strand
TGACAGGCGAAGAGTTTGACGAACTGGTCGTCCCCGCCGATATGGTTCATCCGCGCTGATTGATGGTTTGAAATACGGCAAAGGTCGTCTGAAAATATTTCAGACGACCTTTTTTGATGTTTGAAACCGTCAAACGGCTTATTTGTCGTGGCGCACCATCTTCGGCGCGTAGCGTCCGGCGCGTTCTTTGAGGCGTTTGACCAGACCTTCGGTGGTGTTCGGTACGCCGTCGACACAGAAGGCCTGGTAGAGGACGGCGCGCATTGCGTCGTTTTTGTTGAAGGTCGAGCCTATGGGTTTCCATTCGGCTTTGCGCGGCTCGATCCAGCGGCGGTTGACGGTGTCGCCGTAGCCGAACACTTTATAAGACGAGCGTTTGTCTTTGCCGTAGGTGAAGGAAGAGCGGGCACAGAAGAGGCCTTCGACGGTCAGGTTGTCATGGCCTTTGTCGGAACGGACGTTGAGGATGTAGCGGATGCTGCCGTCGGGAGAGGGCATGATTTGCAGGCTGCTGAGGAGGATTTTGGGCTGCTTGCCGTAGTCTTCGCTGACGTAGAGGTCGAACCAGTCGCCGGATTGGGTGTCGGGCAGGGGCGGGAGCGCAGTTTTTTGTTCGGCGAACTCGCGGGCTGCGGCTTCTTCGGGGCTTTCTTTGTAGCGTGTGTTGAAGGGGGTATCTTTTTCGCTGAATCCGGCGGCGTTGACTGCCGTGGCGGCGAGGCAGAGGGTCAGGAGGGCGAGACGGCGCATGGTGTGCTCCAAAGTGAAAAACGGCTTTATTTTATGGGTTCGGCGGGGTGGGGTGCAAGTAAGTACGGTATAATTCATGTTAATCCTGTTAACGGAACATCCGAAAATATGAACGCACACACCTTAGACCTGAAGGGGCTCAGATGCCCTTTGCCGATTTTGAAAACCAAAAAAGCCTTGGCGCAAATGCAGGCGGGCGAAGTCCTGACCGTGTTGGCGACCGACGGCGGCGCGCCCGGCGATTTTGAGGCTTTCTGCCGCCAGACCGGGCATGTCTTGCTCGAATCGCGTGAAGAAGACGGCGTGTTTACGCTGGTCGTGAAACACAAATAAAGGTCGTCTGAAAATGGCGAAACGTCCGATTTCAAGGCTTTTGACGCTTGCCGCTTTCTCCGTTTTATTGACGGCGTGCGGCAGGGAGGAAGTGCCGCCCGAGCAGATGGCGGATCGTGCGAACGCGGCGGCGGAATTGTTCCGTCAAGGCTGCGTCGCTTTTGACGGGGCTGCCGATAAAGTGCGCTCTTTTGCCGATAATGAAAAACTGACGGCTTTGAACGCGGAAGAAATCGGCAGGCTGCCCGCAGGTTTCATCGAGCCGGATGCGCTTGCCGTTTGGAAGAAAATGCAGGACGGCGCGGATTATTATTTGAGCCTGACCGGCGACAGTTGCAGTGTGAAGACGGCGCGGGCGGACGAAAACTTGATACGCAAGCAGTTTATGGTGTTGGTAGAAAACCCGCCGAAGGGTTTGAATAACGAATTGCGCACCGATCAAGCCTCCGAATCGCCGATAGCGATCCGTCAGCTTTCTTATGCGTGGCGAGCTTCGGGCAGCCCGGAAGAAACCCTGCTGACCGTCAAAACCACCCCGTCCGACCAGTTGCCCGTGCAGGCGGTGTTTTACCTGACGCATCAGTCCTACAACGGCAAGCCTGTCCTTGTGCAATAGTCTTTTCAGACGAGCTTTGGGGCTGTCGCCATTCAATAGTTTCCGTGTCTTTTTATCCTCAAAGCGGCATCTTCTGCGTTGGAAATCCTCACAAGGTGTCCAACCTTGTTGCGGTTTCCGCCTTGAATCTTCCGCTTTGTGAACAAAAATCCACTGGGAAAATTAAATGTTGACAGCCCCTAGGAAACATCACGGGGTCGTCTGAAACCCAAAAATCTAAAAAGGAACACCCATGCAAACCCTGACCATAACCCGCCCCGACGATATGCACCTGCACCTGCGCGACGGCGACGCGCTCAAAGCCGTTGCCCCCTATACCGCCCGCCAGATGGGGCGCGCCGTCATCATGCCCAACCTCAAGCCGCCCGTCGTCAGCGTAGCCGACGCGCTTGCCTACAAAGCGCGCATCATGGCGGCGTTGCCCGAAGGCAGCGCGTTTGAGCCGTTGATGACGCTTTACCTGACCGACCAAGCCACGCCCGAGCTGGTGCGCAAAGCTAAGGCCGCCGGTATCGTCGCCTTCAAACTCTACCCCGCAGGCGCGACGACCAATTCCGATTCCGGCGTAACCGACCTTTTCAAACTCATCCCCGTGTTGGAAGAAATGGCAAAACAAGGCATCCTGTTCCTCGTTCACGGCGAAGTAACCGACCCCGAAATCGACATCTTCGACCGCGAAGCCGCCTTCATCGAACGCGTGATGAAACCCGTTTTGGCGCGAGTGCCGAATCTTAAAGTCGTGTTCGAACACATCACCACCGCCGAAGCCGCCCGCCTCGTTTTGGAAGCAGGCGACAACGTTGCCGCCTCCGTGACCCCGCAACACCTCCTGCTCAACCGCAACGACCTCTTGGTCGGCGGCGTCCGCCCCCATCATTTCTGCCTGCCCGTACTCAAGCGCGAGACCCACCGTCAGGCATTGGTCGCCGCCGTTACCGGCGAAAAGGCGCACAAATTCTTCCTCGGCACCGACTCCGCGCCGCACGCCAAATCCGCCAAAGAAAACGCCTGCGGCTGCGCCGGCATGTTCAGCGCCATGACCGCCATCGAGCTTTACGCCGAAGTGTTTGAAAAAGCGGGCGCGTTGGACAAACTCGAAGCCTTCGCCTCGAAAAACGGCGCAAGGTTCTACGGCATTCCCGAAAACGCCGACACGATCACCCTCGTCAAACAAAGCCAAACCGTCCCCTCAAGCGTCCCTTACGGCGACGGCGAACTCGTCCCGATGCGCGCGGGCGGCGAGATAGGCTGGACGGTGGAATATTGAGCCGAACTTGATTGAACTGACGTATGAAAATGCCTGCCCGAAAAGAGGGCAGGCATTTTGGTTTGATGAGGGAGCGGATAAGGTTTGTCCTAGGATAGTCTCGCAAATGGATTTACGTTCTGCAAGAAGACAGCAGCTTGATTACGTTTGATATTGTCAAAAAGGTCGTCTGAAAACGGGTTGGCGCAAAATCCGCCAACCCGTTTTCAGACAACCTTTTTGTTTTTTAAATTTTAAACATCAATCTTTCAACAAAGCCCCCGCCAGCCAAATATTGAACGCTACGCCGACCGTGACCGTAATGCCGAAGGCGGCGACGGCGGGCGTGCCGCTTAGGGCGAGCAGGGCGAAGGAGATGGCGGTGGTAGCGGCGGCAAGCAGCATCCCGCCCAGCCGCGCGGGTGCGCTGTGTCGCGCGGTGAGGGCATAGACGGCGTAATCGACGCCGATGGCGGACACCAAAAGCAGGCCGAACATGGCGAACAGGCTGACGGGGATGCCTGCCAGACCGAGTACGGCGACGGTGCAGACGGCGGCGGCAAGCGGTACGGCAAGGATTTTGGTGCCGCGTTTCATGCCGAACATATGCCATAAAACCAACCATGCCAGCGCATAGGATGCCAGTTTCAACCACGCCGCCTGATTGCGCGTGTGGTGGAAAAGGTCGTTCAGGTGGGCGCGTTTGTCCGCCCAATGTACGCCCGCTACGCTTTGCGCGGTGGAGCGGACGGCGGTGTCGTCGGTCATGCCGTTCAGGCGCACGATGGCGGCAAAACGGCCTTTTTCGACTTCACCCAAATAAAGCGGCCGCCAGGCTTCCGCCAAATCGGTTTTCAGCGCATCGGCAAGCGTCAGCGGCGGTGCATCGGCGGCTTGCAGCAGCGCGTTGCGTAGGGTTTTGTGCGGAATGCCGATATCGACGAGGGGTTGGCGGCTTTCGGGCAGCTTGGAAAGCTCGCGCAGGCGGTTTTGCAGTTTTTGCTGTTCGGATACGGGCATCAGGAGCTGGTCGGGAGATTGGAAGCTGACGAGCTTGCCTTGCGCGACGAGGGGTTGCAGCGCGCGGCCGAGTTCGGCGGTTTTCATCAACAAAGCGTCTTCGCTCGGCGCTTCGGCAACCAAGTATTTGCCGCCGAAATCCGCGCCGCTCAACTGTCCGATGCGTTGCACTTCCGCCAGCATTTCAGACGGCATGTTGACCCATTGGCTGATGTCGTCGCGCCAGTCGCTGCGCCACAGCCCGACCGCCAGCAACACGCCGCCGACAATCAGCCAGCCGCGTTTGTGCAGACGGATTTTCAGACGACCCGACAGCGCGTAGAGCCGTTCGGTCAGCGCGGCAAACGGCACGGTTTTGGCGCGGTAACGCTGAAACAGCGGCGGCAGCCACAACACCGTCGCGCCGAAAGCGCCCGCCAGCGCAAACCCTGAAAACACGGCGGTCTGCCGCAATACGGGCAGCGGCGTGAACCACAAGAGCGCGTAGCCCAAGACCGTAATCAGCAGGCTGACGGTAAAGCTCGGCAAAACGTGTTTCATGGCGGGTTCTGCCTGCCAGACGGGGTCGTCTGAAAAAGCCGTTTTGCCGTTTTTCGCCCGTGTGCCGAATACCGAAGGCGCGAGCCAGTGCAGCGGGAAATCCACCAGCATACCGACCAAACTCGTGCCGATGACGATGGTCAGGATATGCACCTCTCCGAAGAACAGCAAAGCCGCCGCCAGCCCGGTCAGCATACCCGCCGCTAAAGGCAGCGTCAGCCAGAACACGCGGACGCTGCGGAATACCCACAGCAGCAGCGCGAACGTCAGCAGCATCCCCACCGTACTCATCGTCCGGCTTTCCTGCTCCGCTTCGGTTTTAGACGCGGCGGCAAACAGCGCGCCGCCTGCTGTCAGCGTGTCCGCGCCTTTGGCTTTTGCCAGTTTGCGGCTTTCCGCTATCAGCGGCAGAAGGGCGTTGTTGCCTGAAAAATTGTCGCCCGCCGCCAGTTTTCCGCGCAGCCAGACCCAAGTTTTCCCGTCATCGCCTTCGGTGAACAACATGCCGTTGTCCATGTTCCACTGCAAGCGGCTTTGCGGATTCGCCTTGCCCGCGACAAAGCGCCCGAAGCCCAGCCAGTCTTGTTCCAAAGACAAAGGCGAGGGCGCGGCAAACGGGTTGACCGCCGCTTCCGCCCGCGCTTGGAAATAGGCTTGCGGATGCTCAAACAGCAGGCGCACTTGTTCATCCGGCAGCAGGGCGAGTCCCAGCTTGCCGATATCCGCGCGCACCTTGTCCAAGTCGGGCGTCACGCTGCTGTCCACTTGCTCGAACACGCCGCTTTTACGCCACAAAGCGGCAATCTCAGAGGTCGTCTGAAACGCCGTTTCCGCGTCTTTGCTGCCCGCCAGCAAAATCACCTGCGTGTTCAACTGCTCTTCGCCCGCTTTGTCTGCCGCCGTCAAAAGCGCGTCCGGCTGCTGTTCGCTCGGCAGCAGCGCGGTCAGGTCGGTTTGCAGCCAGTTTTTCGTGGAGACGGTATAGATGAGGAACAGGGTCAGCAGGGCGGTGAGGACGGTGTAGGCGCGGCGGTAGGTAGTCATCATTTTTCAAATGGGTTTGAAGTGTGTCTACGGCATTTTATGGGGAAGTCGGGTGCATTGACAATCCGAATGGATAATCGGCAGGGGAAAGAAACAGGTCGTCTGAAAATGTGTTTGAAACAGAAGACAGTTTCGGATTTTCAGACGACCTGTCGGCGCGGAGGCAGCGACGTATTTCGGAACACGTTTCGCGTTTGCGACCTCATAGAATTTCTGCGCGCGCCATCATGATTGGGTTGGGTTTGTCAGATGACAAATCGTCGGCAAGGCACAATGTTTCTAAAATATCGGCAACATCCTGCCAGTAATATCCTTGCGTTTCAGAGTGCGCAGCCTCCTGACGGGACGGCCTTTCAGCTTCTTTAGTTTGTCCGCCCAAGGTAACGGGAACGCCGTGTTCCGCGCCGTGTCCAAGCAAAATCCAAATGCTGCCTTCGCGCGTATCGGCGTGGGTAGCTTGGTGTTCGTATGCCCAGCCGACCGCGGCCTGTCCGCCGCTTTGCAAGGATTGTGCGGCGAGCAGCAGGGGGTGGAAACGGGTTTCCAAATGGCGTTCGGTGGCAACCGCCAACGTCGCGCCGTGCGTGCCTAGGGTTTGCGCGGCATGAAAAACGGGGGCGTTGTGCAGGTTGGCGATGAAGTCGAAAGGCATGGCGGCATGGTGGTTGAGCACGTTGTCTGCCATTTTTTCAAACACGGACGGCGAGGAAAACGGCGTGCCGAGGAAGACGGCGCAATCGGGGCGGATTTCGCCTTGTCCGCGCAGCAAGCCTGCGCCGAGTGCTGCAATCAGGCTCAGGCGGCTGAGGCGGCGGGCGTCCGCGCCGCTTTGCTGCTGCAAGGTTTGTTTGAGGATTTTGTTGCCGACGGCGGCTTCGGTATCGAAACGAGCGGCGGCGGTGATGCGGATGTCGGGATTTATGATTGCCATTGCCATACCATAGCTGTGTTGCTGCCGCCGAAACCGAAATGGTTGGCGAGACAGAAAAGGTCGTCTGAAAACCGGATTTCGCGTCCTTGATAATCGGTGCCGCCGCCTTGTTTCAGGGCGGACAAGAGCAGCGCGGTTTCGAGGGCGGCAGTTGCGCCGAGGGTGTGGCCGATTTGCGCTTTGAACGCCATCAGCGGCGGCACTGTGCCGAACACGTTTTCCAGTGCAGCCAGTTCGGCGGCGTCGCTGTCGGCGGTGCCGATGCCGTGGGTTTTGACGGCGGCGATGTTTTCGGGTGCAACGGCGGCGATGTTTAAGGCGCGGCTGATAACCTGTTCCAACGCCTTACTGTTGCTTTGAATCAGGTCGTTGCCGGTATTGGCGGCGTGGCCGACGAGTTTCAGACGACCTGCACAGTCGGGCGGTGTGGCAGAGAGGGCGAGTGCGGCGACACCTTCGCCCAAAATCAGACCGTTGCCGCCGAAGGGCCGATAGCGTTCGGTAAACAAACCCAAGCTGTGAAAATGCAGCAGGGTCAGGCGGTTGAGGTTTTCGATGCCGAGAACAAAGGCGCGTTCCGCTCCGCCGCGCAAACAATTGTCTGCCTGAATCAGCGCATGGGCGGACGAGGTGCAGGCGGTCGCCAAACTGAAAATCTGCCGGTTGCCGCTGCGTTTGCGCAAATCTTCGGCAAGATAGAGCAGGCCGTGTTCCCCAATGTCCGTATTGCCCGCGCGGCGGCGGTTTTCGTATTCGGCGATGGCGTAGGAGCTCGAACCGATGAACACCGGCGCGTCGTGCCAGCTTTCAGACGGCCATCCGGCATCTTCGGCGGCGCGGCGCAAATGTTGTTCGGCAATATCCGCAAAAGCGGCGCTCCCCAAGCTGTCGTCGGCAAAAGCGCGGAAATAAGCGGCCTGCTGCGGCTGGTTTAAAAACGTATAAGACACCGCATCGGGTCGTCTGAAATCCGCCTGCGGATTCAGCGCGGAGGTGGCCGCCGTACCGCAAACCCAGCTCACGCCCCATGCTCCGCGCGGACGAACGCCGCCAAATCGCGCACGCACATCATATGCTTGCGCACCATACGGTCGCCTTGCAGCCGCACTTGGAAATACTGTTGCAGCGCGACGCAGATTTGCAGTGCGTCGAGCGAATCCAAATCGATAGGGCTGCCGTCGCCGAACAACGGCGCATCGTCGGTAAAGTCTTCGGCGGCAACATCATCGGTCTTGTCGGCTTCTTGCAGGATCAGCTTTTTCAATTCCGCTTCCAGCGCGTGTTCTGCCAAGGTAAAGGTGTAGGACATTTTTTGCTTTCGTGTTTGGGGTGGGGATGGATGTCGGCTTGTGTTTTCAGATAGCCTGAAGGTTCTCCAAACCGATATAATCCAAATTTTCGCATACAGAATTTTACCATGCCTCTATCTGCCTATCTCGCTCAAATGCAAATGTCTTGCTAAAACTGAGTGATAAAGAAACTTAAAATGATTGGGTTTTATTTAGAAAAAGCAGATAAAATATGGATGGTTAAACATTGATACGTTATGCATCATGCTGCCGGTGTGGTTATAATGCGCCGATTTTTTACAAATTTAAGGAACATTGAAAAAGTGAAAAAAGTATTGTTTTTCTCTGTGGCTTTAATGGGTACGGCTTTTTGTTATGCGCAAGAAAATGCTGCCCATAATAAAGATGTTTGCCCTAAGAGCATGCTGGAAAATATTGAAGAGGTTGACTACGATTGCCTAGATATACTGGATGGGCGTCTGGAAAAAGAAATTGATGAACAATATAAAATACTGTACCAACGGGTAAAGAATAAAGATGCTGCCTTACATGGTTTGCCGGCTTCTTATTTTAATAAGGTACGTAAAACTTGGGGGGAGTATAAAGAGCAACTTTGCTCTGACCCGACAAATGACACTGATCTGAAATCTGCGGCTGATTGGTATATTCTTAAATGCAGCATTGAACAATCACAAGCGCACCTGAAAGCCTTGAAACGTTTTTAACCTCTGTTATCCACTATATGGGAATCTTTATATGAAAAAATTATTTATTTTGACATCGCTCACTTTCTCGGTTGCAGCTTTTGCGGCACCTTCTTCGGAAGGAACTGAAAATGAGATAAATAGCGGGCTGTATAACATCGATTTTCGTGCCGGAAACGGTAAGATTTATTGCGGCGGCGATGCGAAAACATCTGATTTGGCTCAGGGTATATCATGTCTGACTGAAATTAAAGGCAAACCTGTTTTACCGCGTCCCAAGGATTGCGACCTCGAATGGGGCGGAACATTTTTCTTAGGTAAAACAGGCAAAGCAGATATGGTTTGCCATAGTGATTTTCCTTTTAATCCCAAAGCCCGTATCTTGAAAGACGGAGAAACAGTGAAAGGCAACGGCTGGCAATGTACGGCTTCTGGTTCGGAGGTGACTTGCTCCAATCAAGATAAACATGGGTTTAAGGTTAGCCAAAAAATGCAGAAGTTGTTTTAATACATATAGTGGCCGTATGTTTACCTGATGGGGTTAACAATAGAGTTGTTATGGGGTTGTCTTGATTATCGAAGCAATTTGAAATTGTTATAGCTCTAAAAAAAAAGGCTGTCCGAAATTTAAACATAATTTCGGACAGCCTTTTTTATGGTTTTGACAAGATTTTTTAGACTCTTTGTCAACTGTAGTGGGTTGATGAAAAGTTATAATCTGGAGAAGACTAAATCAGTCCTCTCCTTTTTGATGTTCAAAGCGATGAGGATTCTAGTTTTAAAATTGTCAAAGTTCCGAAAGCCGAAAGCGTTTCGCTTGATGACTTTGATGAGGTTGTTAGTAGCTTCTAGTTTTGCGTTTGAGTAGGGCAGTTCCAGTGCGTTCAGGATCTTATCCTTGTTTTTCAAGAAGGTCTTAAAAACAGTTTGAAAAATAGGATTTACATAAGAAATGGTATCTTCAATGAGTCCAAAGAAATGCTCAGTTTTTTTCTCTTGAAGATGTTGTACAATGTGAAAGTGGTCGAGGACAATTTTCGCAGAAGGAAATAGTTTTCTGGCAATATCGTAGTAGGGGCTAAACATGTCCATTGTAATGATTTTCACGCTTTTGAAAAACGCTGTGGCGTTAGTAAGCTGTGGCTTGCTCGCTTTTGGAGCGGCGCAAGTCCAAGCTGATGAGCAAAAGTTGCCGTCAGGCACACATTACGACCAAATCGGTCAGAAGATTGAAAATTACTACCAAAAACACGAAAAAACAGCCAGTCTGCTCCCTTTGCTTGGTCGCTCTGGCAACACCTGACTTGTGGGCTTATTTTGTCTACCATGCTGCTACTTTTCTTCTTTATCCAAAGCGTCCTAAAACTTAGTAGCTCACAAAGCGACCGTGTTTGGTTTTCTATGGGCTTTGCGGCAATAGGTGCTAGCCTTCTGATTAGCTTGATTGCCCCATTTTTCATGCGCTCCAAATTCCAAGTGAGCAAGAGTAAAAAGGTCTTGACCTACTTAACCAGCAGCGCTTCGCTTATTACAATACTCAATCTCCTCTACTGGTCTCTTTATCAGTGGTGGACGCTCTATTAAAAGAAAGGAAAACGATGACTCATTCTCAAAAAATCGAAACGATGATCCGAAATGGCTCCGACCAGCTCTACACCATCTGCTACCCCAATCCCGACAAGGAAACGATTATCTTGCTACACGGTGGACCGGGAGCACCTGACGACTTTCTTTGGTTTGCGCCAGAGTTTGAAGAAAACTTCCAAATCATCACCTTTCACCAGCGGGGAACCAGAAAATCTCCCTGCCTGAGCGGTGATTATAGCATAGAAGCCTACATAGCAGACATTAACACAATCGCCAACCAATTCGGACTAGAAAAATTTCACCTTTTTGGACATTCCTGGGGCGGTCTGTACGCGCAAATCTACGCCAATAAAAATCCCGACCGCCTCCTTAGTCTCTTGCTTTCCTCGTCAGGAACAGGGACAGGCTCCCAGTGGCAAGAAATGGAAAAGGAGATGATGCGCTACAATCGAAAACACTGCACTTTTCTTGAGTGGACGAAAATGGCGCTCAACACTCTGCTTGGCGGTCTCGGTAGTTCCAAGGCTTCGCAGGCTCTCTTTCGCCAAGTTGTCCGTAATTACAATGCCGACTATCCAGCCTTTCATGATGTGAAACTAGACATGAGCAATGTTTCAGTCCAGGCAAGCAATCAAACGAGAAAGGAAATCACTGCCTACCCTCTCTTGCCCCGCCTAGAACATCCTCCTTTTCCTATCACCGTGACCTTTGGTGACAATGATATTTTTGGTGCCAGTGGAAATTTTGTCATCAGCCGCTACCCTAGCGCCCAAGTCTTTACGATTAAAAACAGCGGCCACTTCCCATTTCTTCATAATCCGCAGGATTACTTTGCTATCTTGCACCAGCATTTTCAACCTTAGCATGAACCTCTAAAGTTTTCCAACTTTAGAGGTTTTCACTTAGTCTGCAACTTATCCCTCTTTTTCGGGCTCTTTGTCAACTGTAGTGGGTTGATGAAAAGTTATAATCTGGAGAGGACTAAATCAGTCCTCTCCTTTTTGATGTTCAAAGCGATGAGGATTCTAGTTTTAAAATTGTCAAAGTTCCGAAAGCCGAAAGCGTTTCGCTATTCCTATAGTGGTTTTACCCACTACAGAAATTATAGAGCCGTTTTTTAAAACCGCACCTGCGTCTGCAACTGCCTGCGGTAAACCAGCACGGCGGCGGTCAGTGTGGCGGCGGAGAAGGCGGACAGCAGGATGAGGTAGCGGCCGATTCCGTCCAGTCCGCTGCGGTTGAGCAGCAGTTCTTGAAAAGCTTTCAAGCCCCATG
>CAUVJL010000085.1:0-11516 GCA_963552075.1 uncultured Neisseria sp. | reverse complement strand
AGATTGGCAGTCCGAAGCTGGTTAGGGTGAAGGCGCCGTTGGAGGTGACGGGACCAAGCAGTCTGCAATTGGAGCAGGTCAAGACCATTGCTAAAACATTAAAACAAGGCAGATTTGTACTTTCATCCAAGCCGCATGGTCATGGCTTTGTTTACACTAACGAACCCTACAAACTCTATAAAGATGGGGCGCTGCTAAAAGAGGGGCTGACCGATGATTTGGGTGCGATAGAGTATGAACATGATGATAAGTCTAAATATAAAGTAGAGTTGAGCAACGGTGCAATATTTGACATTACTCCACCAGATAAACAGCAGGAAAAAAATGTGAAGAAACAACTTGCCCAAAATCTGACTGCTTTAGGTTATCGGCATGTTGAGCACGAAGAAACAGCAAATAAGGATACGTCCCTTATCCGTTACTTTAAACAATCTGATAAAAAGCAAATCGATTAAGGAATTGAAAATGCCAAATTCTAATAATGAAAATATACAGCAAGTTACTTGTACCAAGGCGGGTGCAGCAGTACTCTCTTCACGCTGGTACTTGGACAACTCAAATTACAAACAACGCAATGGTAACAAGCTCACGCCGTATTTCAGTGGACAGGAGGTTTTTGCTGCAATTGCAGAATCCATTAAAAAAGCCGAAAAATCAATAGACATTATCTGCTGGGGGTTTGATCCGGCGATGCCGATTGTTCGAGAAGGGAATAATTGGGAATGGAAGGAAACTGATAGCTACGGTCATCATTTGATAGAAGCGGCAAAGAATAACGAGGAAATGAAAATTCGCCTGTTGCTTTGGTACACTAAATCAGGTAACGGAGTGATGGAAAATGTTCCCGGGTTACGGGCTAGTTGTATTCCTTTTACTTCTAGAAAAGAGGCGTTTATCAGACACGAGATAAAGTCCGAAAATGGAACGAAAAAAACAATAAAAACAATAAGCCGCGAACATGGGAGTAATGATAAAACCGGGAACAAAGCTTGGAGTCCTGAGGCTACGGCATATTCTCGAGAATGGTTTGAAAAAATTGAGAGAGGCGTTTATCCAAATATTGAAATAGTATTCCGTGCAATAAGTAATCTAAATAATTTAGTGTTGAAAAATGAGGATCCTAGAAGTTTTGGGGAGAGTTTTAGTTTGAATTTTCCTAGTGATCACCAAAAATCCCTTTTAGTGGATTATGGAACAGAAAAAGCACATGGCTATGTAATGGGTCACAATAGTCTGACTGCTTATTGGGATACGGTAGAAATGCGTCATGATGAGCCGCTTCGAGAGGCTGGACTAGGGCCTTGGCATGATTTTTCAATTGGTATTAAAGGTTCTGCACTGATAGATTTAAATGCCAACTTTTGCGAATCATGGGATGATAATTGCCAAAAAAATTATATTCGTAAAGGGTATGAGAAAATTACTGAAAGTCGAAAAAAGCCGGACATGGAAAAAATAATGAGTGAATATTGCGACTCTAATGGTTCTTCCGTTCAGCTAGTCCGCACTCGACCTGACAAAAAAGTGAATGGCGATAAAGAACTGGAAATCCGTCGTGCTTATTTTCAGGTTGCAGAAAATCCGCGTCGCTATGTGCTAATTGTCAATCAATATCTTCAATATGCTTCATGGGTGAAAGAGATAAAACAGTATTACAAAAAATATCTAGAAAAGTTAGGCGAGTTAAATAGCGAGAGCAAACCAATGCTGTATGTTTTTGCCTTTACTTCCCCGCCGGAAAAAACAGAAATGATGTTCCGTACGCATCAAATGGCGAATGAATTGGGCGTGAGTGACCAAGTGGGGCAAGGGAAAAACGGGGATAATGAGCTTTATCGTCAGGATAAAGATGGAAATTATCACATGACGATGAAAGGTGCTTTAAATGGTGCAGAGATGAAACATACTTACGAAGAGCTTAAAAAAAACGGAATTGAAACAGTATTCTGCAACTTAAAAACTCAAGTTGACGGAGAGCCGCAGGATATCTACATTCATGCCAAATTAATGGTTATCGACGATGACTTCTTTACTCTTGGTTCGGCAAATTTAAATTTTCGCAGTATGACTGTGGATTCGGAACTGAACCTGCTCTGTGATGATGAAGAAGTAGCTTACCAGTTTCGTAAAACTTTATTTGATCGATATAGTGGCAGAGAGTTTGAGCAGCCAGAAAAATATAAAATGACTGAAGAATATTTTCTAGCATTTAAAGATCTAATTGAAAGGAATCAAGAACAAATGAGAAGTAATAAAATGATTATAGGTCATGCAGTCCCATTTTTAGATGGTCGTAGTGTGACGGGTACTAGAAAGGCATAATGATGAACAGATTGATTTTATTACTAAGTTTTTTCTGCCTGAATGCCTGCCATTTTCAAGGAGTTACTATGCCTAATAAAGATTACACCCAAATTTATCCATCTCCTAAAGCCTTTGACTCGAAGCGTACCCAATACACCTGTGAAGCTTGGACACCGCCGTCCCCACCTGATGCCGAATCCCATCTCTGGTATCGTGCCGCCACTCTGCTGGATGCCAAAGACTGGCGTATGAATAAAGAGGAATTTCAGGACATGATTGTCTTGTACGAAGCCGCGGCATCAAAGGGGCATTATCAGGCAATCAACAACCTTTACCTGCTCTACACCCATGTGCAAGGTTCGACCGGCATTATGTACAATCCCTTGCACAACCGCGCCCGCAAATGGCTGCACTACGGTCTGGACAAAAACTGGGCGATGGCAAACTACTGGCTGTTTGACGCTTTGTATGAAGGCAATGCAGGTTATCGCCGCAATCCGCAACTTGGTCTTGCCTATTTGCAAAAGGCGGTGGATTTGGGGGTGCCACTGGCGCAGTATGAGTTGTCTTTAATTTACGATAAACAGTTTAAAGATTACAACACGCGCGAACGGCTGCTTAATTGTGCCGCTCGGCAGGGCTTTTCTGCCGCCATGAGGGAATTGTCCATGGTTAAGGAAATCCGCTATGGTAATCTAAAAGAATCACTGTTACTGATGCACAATGCGGTCCGCCAAGGTGGTGAAGGAGGAGGAAGGGCAGCCTTAAATCTAAAAATGGTTTTTGCTAAAAATAAAGAACTTATGAAGAATTTCTCCGACATCCATGCAGATCCCATTCGAGAAGCGGCTTATAAAGAATTGAAAGTTGCTTTGAAAGGCACAGGCACCAAAAGCGGCAACCCCTTCTACACCTTTCCGCGCCTAGACGAAGTCCTCCCCCTGCCACCTGCTAAAACCCACTGGAAAGGCATCTACTCCGCAATGAGTAAAGAAGATGCAGCATTCTACCAAAATCCGCCTGACACCGCCGCTCTTGCTGCCGACATTCTCAAACGCGGTATCGTCAAAAAAGAAGACGTCTATTGGCCGCCGCGCAAAGAATAAAGGCGGGAAGGTCGTCTGAAAGTGAAAGTTCAGAGAAGTTAAAAACAACTTCTATGGTTTCATAGCCGTAGGTTGAATCAAGAATCAGCACTTTAAAAAAGGTCGTCTGAAAATATGTTTTCAGACGACCTTTTTGTTTGCAGCCAAAGCTCAGACTGTAAATTTGAAAATCTTGGCGATCGATACGGGGTTCTCTTTTTGAACCTTGAATGGACTAAGGAATGAAAGGGATGGGGTTTGTAGTGGGATGGTTTGCAGCCGGTGATGGGATTCAATTGGGTATTTGGGTCTTTCCGATGCTTGCAATCTGAACAAGCGGTCTTATATAGTAGGAGCTGCGGTGTCAGCTTCTTTATTTCCAACCTTCAAAGGTTTCTTAATTTACATGAATAAAATTATTCTGCCTGCGCTTTGCGCCCTGCTTCTTGCTTCCTGCGGTAACGATACCGACAAAATCGGACGTGCCAGCACGGTTTTTCATATGCTGGGGAAAAATGACCGTATTGAAGTCGAGGGGTTTGATGATCCTGATGTGCAAGGGGTTGCCTGTTATATTTCTTATGCGAAAAAAGGCGGTTTGAAAGAGACGGTGAATTTGGAGGAAGATGCGAGCGATGCTTCCGTGTCGTGCGTGCAGACGGCGGAGGTCATCCGTTACAACGAGCAAGCCGTCGTCAAGCCGCGGGAAGTGTTTAAGCGCAGCGCGAGCTTGGCGTTCAAGAGCCAGCAGATTATCCGTTATTACGATCCTAAACGTAAGGCGTTTGCGTATTTGGTTTACAGCGACAAAATCGTTCAGGGTTCGCCGAAGAACTCTTTGAGCGCGGTGTCGTGTTTTGGCGGTGCTAAAGCGGATGCGCAGCAAATTGCCGGTGTGGAAGGCAAACAGATTTACGGTGCGTGCGTCGTGGATGCGCCTGTGCCGAACAAGTAAAAGATAAGCGATATGAACCTAACCGACCATTTCCTGATTGCCATGCCCGATATGGACGATCCGTTTTTTGAAAATTCGGTGATTTATGTGTGCGAACACAACGAAGAGGGCGCGTTGGGCATCATCATCAACAAACCGTCGCCGATTACGATGGACATGATTTTTGCGGCAACCGACCGCAATATCCCTTTGCGGATGCAGCACGAACACGTCATGATGGGCGGGCCGGTACAGATTGACCGCGGCTATGTCGTGCATACGCCCGTGGGCAACTGGCAAAACAGTATGATTGTTTCAGACGACATTGCGCTGACGTCTTCGCGCGATGTGATTGAAAACTTATCGCGTGAGGGCGCGGTGGACAAAATTTTAATCAGCATAGGCTATTCGAGCTGGAGCAAAGGGCAGCTTGAACGCGAGCTGGCGGACAATGTCTGGCTGACGGTGAAGGCGGACGAGCATATTTTGTTCGATATGCCTTACGAACACCGCTACGCCGCTGCGTTTGCCAAGCTGGGCATCCAGCCCGATGCGCTTGTCTGTGGAGCCGGTCATGCATAAAGCACCGGCAGGGACGGTTTTGGCGTTTGATTTCGGCGAAGCGCGTATCGGCGTGGCGCAGGGCGATGCGGAACTTGGCTTGTCGCATCCTTTAGCGACGGTTACCGGCAACAGTAATGACGAGAAATTCAACGTCATCGCCAAGCTGATACGGGAATGGCAGCCCAAGCATCTGGTCGTCGGATTGCCGACCCACGCCGACGGCACGGAACACGAGTTGACCCGCCTCAGCCGCAAATTCGGCCGCCGCCTGCACGGGCGTTTTAACCTGCCCGTATATTGGGTGGACGAACGGATGTCTTCGCTATACGCCGAAAGCCTGCTTGCCGAAGCGCAGGTGTTCGGGCGTAAACAGAAGGCGGTACTTGACCAAGTGGCGGCGCAAGCGATTTTGCAGGGCTTTTTCGATGGAGGAGCCGTGGAGTATTTCAACGGCAGGGAAGAAGGTTCGGAAGAATCATCCGTTTGAGAGAGTTTGAAAAAGGTCGTCTGAAAGTGGAGTTGACGGGATTTAAATCCGGCAACAGGCTTTCAGACGACCTTTTTGCATCAGAACAAGGCTTCAATCCTTAACAGCGCGCCGACGCGGTGTTTTTGGTTTTCTTTGCGGTTGTTGTAGTAGTTGACTTCGGTTTGGGTAAACAGCCAGTTGCGCCAAATCGGCTGGCGGTAGGTGGTAAACGGGCCGTAGGTATTGAGGGCGGCTTTGCGTTTTTCGATATTGCCGCCGGTGTACACGCCGTAGTTGACGTGGCGGTGTTTGCCGAGGTTGTGTTGGCGGAAGAGGCTGTTGCCCCATGTCCAGTCTTCGGTTTTATCGTGTTCGTATTGCAGGTGTGCCTGATTGGCGATAAAGCTTTTTTCGTCGGGGATGTAACGCGTTTCCCAGTTGGTACGGAGATGGTGTTTGCTCTTGATGCCGTAACGGTAGATTTGTTCCAAGCTGGTGTCGATGTGGTCGGTCAGTTGCCAATTGCTCGAGCTTTTGGCGCGGGCGTACAGGTCGCTGCCGGAGCGGATACCGATATCGAAGTCGGTATTGGTGCGCTGTTTTGCGAATGCTTCGGTCCAGCGGACAGCAAGGGAGGCGTTGTTGTCGCGGCTTTGGGAAGCGTCGAATATCCTGCCGTTGGTATTGGTACGGTTGCGGTAGGCGTTGGCTTCGTGTTTCAACTCGTCGTCCAAAGAGTCGTCACCGAAAATCACATGGACTTTTTTCTCCAAGGTCGGCAGTTTCAGACGACCCCGTACGCGCGGCGTCACGGTAAACTTGTCGTCAGGGTTCCATTCGGTATCGAGCATGACACGCAGGTTGGCATCGGCAGGGTGGTCGGGATCGGGTTCGCCAAACCAGTCGTCTATGCGGTTGGACCATTTGTCCAAGCGTTTGGAAACGACTTTGTGGCGGTGGTCCACCCAAGTGTCACCGTCGGCGGGCGGCTCGTCGTTCGCGGCGGCAACGGTCGGGAAGAGGGTGAGCAGGGTGAGTAGGGATAACGTTGTGGTTCGTATAGTCATTGTTTTTCCTTGCTTAAAGCATAAAGCTATTATGGACGGTATCTTAGGGATAATGCAAGTCGTCTGAAAAAGGCTGTGATAAAATCTTGCGCGCCCGGTTTACCGCCGTTCTGTTGCGCAGAAAAGCAGTCAGGCGGGCGCATACCAATACATTAAGGAAAACCGAATGAGTATTTTGTCGAAAATTTTTGGGAACAAGCCGTCCGACGAAACGGCACAAGAGCCGCGCAAACTTTCCGCGCAGGAAAAAAGCGAGGGCGCGGCGCGGGCGATTTATGCGAAAGATAAAGTGTATGTGCCGCTGTCTGCCATGCAGGCGGATGTGTCGGAAGGGACGGGCACCCCTTATATAGGTCGTCTGAAAGACGGGCGGACGGTTTTATATCTGTTTGACACCTATGAAGCCGCGCGTGCTTTTTCAGACGGGCAGGACGGCGCTTTAGACGGCATCGGCTTGGTCGGTGCGTTGGATAAGGCGGACCAGTTCAATAATTTGAGTAATGTCCTGCGTGTCGCGCACTCGTTGGGCATTCAACTGATGGAATACAGAGGGCAGGACGGCGAACATTTTGAATGCGCGCTTTCGTGGCTGATGCGTGTGAACGGCGCGGAAGGCATGGCAGCTTCCCGAGAGAAGATGGATGCTTTGTCCTTCGGCACCGATGCCAAGCTGCCGCTGCAATTTCACCCAATTGCCATCATCGGTTTTTCCAATCCCTATAAGGTTGCACCCGCGCGTGCGGAAGAATTGTTCAAGCAGTTCACGAATGTCGAAGATGACGAATTGCTGGACTTTTTTGCCGGCAACACGCCGCAGGAGAATGTGTTGCTGATCGGGCTGGTGGAAAAATATTCGGCGGATTTGGCGAAATCCGTGAAATATATTGTTTGGAACCAATTGGCGGAGCAGCCGCTTTTTGTCGGGATAAACCGCAAAGACGGCGGGCTTTACGCGCGGGACGGTTATTTATATGTCTTTTACACCGACCGTTTCCAACACATGGGACCTGCCGGCTGCCATCCCGTGTCCGGCAAGGAAGCAGCGTTGGACTTGGTTCGCCGCCACGAACTGAAAGGCATCGCCCTGACCGACGGGCTGCACAATATGGCGCGGTTTGAAAACGACGTGATTTTCCAAGACGGGGAATAGCGGCAACCTTCCCGCCGCAGCTTGAAATAAACGGTTTGCCTGAGCCGCACATTTAAAATACAAAGGTCGTCTGAAAAGGGCTGTGATAAAATCTTTGCGTTTTCACCATCCCTTTCAGACGACCTTTTTATGTTGAACCCATCCCGAAAACTCGCCGAACTTGTCCGTATTTTGGAAGAGGGCGGCTATATTTTTGCCGGCGATCCCGTGCAGGCGACGGAGGCGTTGCGTCATGTCGAGGGCGGTGTGGAAGGAAAAATCATCCGCCGCGCGGAGATGATAGACAGAGACCGCCGGCTTCGGCATACCTTGGAACAAGTGCAGACCGGGTCGTTTTGGCTGTGGGTCGTGGCGGCGACGATGATGTTTAGCGGCGGCTTTTCCGGCACTTACCTTCTGATGGACAGCCAAGGGCTGAATTTCTTCCTGATTTTGGCGGGCGTGTTGGGTATGAATACGCTGATGTTGGCGGTATGGTTGGCAACGTTGTTCCTGCGTGTGAAAGTGGGGAGGTTTTTCAGCAGTCCCGCGACGTGGTTTCGGGGTAAAGACCCCGTCAATCAGGCGGTGTTCCGGCTGTATGCGGACGAATGGCGGCAGCCTTCGGCGCGTTGGATCGCCGGCACGACTTCACACAGTCTATGGCTCTGCACCCTGAGCGGGATGCTGGTGTCGGTATTGCTGCTGCTTTTGGTGCGGCAATATACGTTCAACTGGGAAAGCACGCTGTTGAGCAATGCCGCTTCGGTACGCGCGGTAGAAATGTTGGCGTGGCTGCCGTCGAAACTCGGTTTCCCTGCCCCCGATGCGCGGGCGGTGGTCGAAGGTCGTCTGAACGGCAACATCGCCGATGCGCGCGCGTGGTCGGGATTGTTGGTCGGCAGCATTGCCTGCTACGGCATCCTGCCGCGCCTGCTGGCTTGGGCGGTGTGCAAAATCTTTTTGAAAACAAACCAAAGCAAGCTGGATTTGGAGAGGCCTTATTATCAGGCGGTCATCCGCCGTTGGCAGAACAAAATCGTCGATGCGGACACGCGTCGGGAAACCGTGTCCGCCGTTTCCCCGAAAATCGCCTTAAACGACGCGCCCAAGTGGGCAGTCATGCTGGAAACCGAATGGCACGAAGGCACATGGTTTGCGGGCAGGCTGGCACAGGAATGGCTGGATAAAGGCGTGGCGGCGAATCGGGAAGAAGTTGCCGCTTTGGAAGCTGAATTGAAACAGAAACCTGCCCAGCTCCTCATCGGCGTGCGCGCGGAAACCGTCCCCGACCGCGGCGTGTTGCGGCAGATTGTCCGGCTTTCGGAAGCGGCGCAGGGCGGGGCGGTGGTACAGCTTTTGACGGAACGGGCGCTTTCAGACGACCTGTCCGAAACATTGGACCACTGGCGCAACGCGTTGGCAGAGTGCGACGTGGCATGGCTGGAACCTGACAAGGCGGTGCAGGAAGGTCGTCTGAAAAACCAATAAACGCACTTGAAATGTCCTGTTAAGCCGCCATCCTGAAAAAGGTCGTCTGAAAATCCATTCTCTCAAAATATGATGAACAACCAACCCCTTTCCCTCGCCGTCGTCGGGCACACCAATACCGGCAAAACCTCGCTCCTGCGCACCTTGTTGCGCGACAGCGGGTTCGGCGAAGTCAAAAACGCTCCGTCCACCACGCGCCATGTTGAAGAAGCCGCGATTACCGACGGCGCCGACACGCTGCTGTACCTATACGATACGCCCGGGCTCGAAGACGCGGGCGGCGTTTTGGATTGGCTGGAAACCAACACGGACACACGCGCTGACGGCATCGAGCGGCTGCAAAAGTTCCTCGACAGCCACGGCGCGCATCACGATTTCAACCAAGAAGCCAAAGTGCTGCGGCAGCTTCTGCAAAGCGACATGGCGTTGTACGTCATCGACGCGCGCGAACCCGTCCTCGACAAATATCGGGACGAATTGACCATTCTTTCATGGTGCGCCAAACCGGTCATGCCCGTGTTCAACTTTACCGGCGGACAGCTTCCTGAAGCGTGGACAACCATGTTGGCGCGTCGCAATCTCCACGTTTTCGCAGGGTTCGACACTGTCGCCTTCGATTTTGAAGGCGAATTGAACCTTTGGAACAAGCTCGCCACCATGCTGCCGCAACACGACATCATCGACCGTCTGACCGCTTCCCGCCGCCGCGAATGGACGCGTCTGGACAAAGAAGCGCGGCACGAAATCGCAGGTTTCCTGCTCGATGTGGCAGCCTTCACGCAGGAAATCGACGAAAACGACGACCCCGCGCCCGTCCTGCAAACCATGCAGGCAGAAATCCGCCAGCTCGAACGACAGATGCAGCAGCGGCTGTTTGCCCTCTACCGCTTCTACCACAGCGAAATCGACGGCGGCGACTGGGTACCCAAAGCCTTCCATCAAGATCCATTCGACAGCGAGTTGCTCAAGCAATACGGCATCCGTACCGGCACGGGCGCGGCAACCGGCGCACTCATCGGCTTGGGGCTGGACATCGCCACGCTCGGCGGTTCGCTCGGATTGGGTACGGCAATCGGCGGTTTTTTGGGCGGTATCCTGCCCAATACCCGCACCATTTCCGACAAGCTCACCGGTCGCCAAACCCTGCACACCGACCCCGAAACCCTGACCCTGCTCGCCGCCCGCGCCCTCGATTTGCTCCACATCCTGCAAACGCGTGGCCATGCGGCGCAATCGCAAGTCGAGTTGCACAGCCGCAAAGCGCCCTGGACGCCGGACAAACTCCCGTCCGAACTCAACAAAGCGCGTAGCAGGTGGAAATGGTCGTCGCTCAACACCCACCTCCCCGAAACCAGCCGCGCCGAACGGGAAGAATATACGGAAAGTTTGAGTAGGAAATTGGGCGGGTAGGCAGGCGGAGGACAGCTGATTTCCAAGCTTCAACAATACGTCAGGACGAAGATGCCCAAACTTTATATGTTCTATCTCGGCGGTAACGCAGGCCGCTCCAATATCGAAGTGCACGACATCCAATTTGCCGTGTGCGACGACTACCGCGAAGCCATTCCCGCGCTCAAAGCCGCATGGTTCGGCGATGCGGACAAAATCCACATTGACGGCTGGCAGGTTATCGAATGGGTGGACGGTTACGATATTGACGTATCCGACTACGCCGAGCCGCAGGGGTCGTCTGAAAACGCCCCGCACCTGTATTTCGTCAATGTCGGCGGCTATCGCGCGGGGCAGCTTGCCGAGGCGCACGCTTTCGGACTGTTCGTTGCTGCCACGCCCGCCGAAGCCAAACAAAAAGCCCTGAAAACCCTGTTGACCAACCATGTTCAGCAGCATAAAGACAACCTAAAAGACGTGGACAACCTGCTCCGGCTCGACCGCATCGGCAATCACACCATCCGCCTGACCCCGAATCCGCACGGCAAGCCTGCCGAAATCGGCTTTCAGGGCTATTTACCGATTTAAAGTACCCACCATGAAAATTACCAAGATATTCACCTTCGACTCCTCACACATGCTCGACGGGCATGACGGCAAATGCCAAAACCTGCACGGGCATACCTACAAACTCGAAATCACCGTTTCAGACGACCCTGTCAGGGGCGGGCCGAAAGACGGTATGGTGATGGATTTCACCGACCTCAAAGCCATTGTGAAACAACACATTACCGACCCCTTCGACCACGCGTTTATCTACCACGGCGGCAACGACCGCGAATGCCAAATCGCCGCGCTCTTGGAGGGCTGGAACATGAAAACCCTGTGCCTGCCCTGCCGCACCACTGCCGAAAATATGGCGGTCGAAATGTACGACCGTTTGAAAAACGCCGGGCTGAAAGTGTGCAGCGTGAAATTGTGGGAAACGCCGACATCGTGTGCGGAGTATGAAGGGGAGTAGGGGAGTGCGGTTTTTATAGTGGATTAACTTTAAACCAGTACGGCGTTGCCTCGCCTTAGCTCA
>CAUVJL010000084.1:0-12030 GCA_963552075.1 uncultured Neisseria sp. | reverse complement strand
GGTTTTTGGTGGCGGAAAGGCGCATCTGCTCGATGTGTTCGTTGATCGCGCTGTCTTTTTCGATGAACAAGTCGCGGCTGGGTACATAGGCTTCGGGCTGGTAATAGTCGTAGTAGGAGACGAAATATTCCACTGCGTTTTCGGGGAAAAACTCGCGCATTTCGGCGTAGAGCTGGGCGGCAAGGGTTTTGTTGTGCGCCATGATGATGGCGGGGCGGCCGCTTTGGGCGATGACGTTAGCCATGGTGTAGGTTTTGCCTGAACCGGTTACGCCGAGCAGGGTTTGATAGGCCAGGCCGTCTGAAAGCCCTTCGAGCAGACCGGCAATGGCGGTGGGCTGGTCGCCGGCGGGTGGGAAGGGTTGGTGGAGTTTGAAGGGGGAATTTGGGTATTGGATGACTTCCATATTGCCGCCTATTTTCGGTTCGGGGAAAAAGGGAAATTATAGCAAAAAGGTCGTCTGAAAATTTTCAGACGACCTATCTATTTCTTGATGGTAGGCAAGTCGGAACAAAGGTAATGCCAACCCGATTTCCACTACGCTATAATAGCGGATTCCCATTTTAGCCTAAGAGCAACTGCCATGAACGATTATCCCGATACATCGTCTGAAGACCGTGAAGTCAGCGCGTTGTCGCTGCCGCCGCATTCGATGGAGGCGGAGCAATCTGTTTTGGGTGGACTTTTGCTCGAGAATTCGGCTTGGGACAGAATCGCCGATGTGGTTACCGGTGAAGACTTCTACCGACACGAACACCGCCTGATTTTCCGCGCCATCGCCAATCTGATTAACGAAAGCCGTCCTGCTGACGTAATTACCGTTCAAGAGAGTTTGGAGCGCAATGAGGAACTAGAGGCGGCGGGCGGATTCAATTATCTGATTACCTTGGCGCAAAACACGCCGTCCGCTGCGAATATCCGCCGCTATGCCGAAATCGTGCGCGAGCGTTCTATCATGCGCCAGCTTGCCGAAGTCGGTACCGAAATCGCCCGTAGCGCCTACAATCCGCAAGGCAGGGATGCGGGGCAGCTTTTGGATGAAGCGGAAAACAAAGTATTCCAAATTGCGGAAAGTACGGCTAAATCCAAACAGGGCTTTCTCGAAATGCCTGCGCTTTTGAAAGAAGTGGTCGAGCGCATCGACATGCTTTATTCACGCGACAATCCCGATGAAGTGACCGGTGTGTCAACAGGGTTTATCGACTTGGATAAAAAAACCTCAGGTCTCCAGCCGGGCGATTTGATTATCGTAGCAGGTCGTCCGTCTATGGGTAAAACTGCCTTTTCGATCAATATTGCGGAACACGTTGCCGTAGAGGGCAAGCTGCCTGTCGCCGTATTTTCGATGGAGATGGGCGGCGCGCAACTGGTGATGCGTATGCTGGGTTCGGTGGGTAGGCTTGATCAGAGCGTTTTGAAAACAGGCAGATTGGAAGATGAACACTGGGGTCGTCTGAATGAGGCAGTGGTCAAGCTTTCCGATGCGCCTATGTATATTGACGAAACACCGGGCTTGACTGCGCTTGAACTGCGCGCCCGCGCCCGTCGTCTTGCACGCCAGTTCAACGGAAAATTGGGCTTAATCGTGATTGACTACCTGCAATTGATGGCAGGCTCAGGCCGTTCGGACAACCGCGCCTCAGAACTCGGCGAAATTTCGCGCTCCCTCAAAGCCTTGGCGAAGGAGTTACAAGTTCCCGTTATTGCTTTGTCGCAGTTGAGCCGTACCGTAGAGCAGCGTACCGACAAGCGCCCAATGATGTCCGACTTGCGGGAGTCCGGTGCCATCGAGCAGGATGCCGACCTGATTATGTTTATGTACCGCGACGAATACTATAACCAAGAATCGCCTATGAAAGGCCTTGCGGAATGTATTATCGGTAAACACCGTAACGGTCCCGTCGGGAAAGTATTCCTCACTTGGATGGGGCAATTTACCAAATTCGACAATGCAGCCTACATTCCCGAATCCGCATTGATGGAAGATTGAGACAAATCAACCTAAAAACCAAGCAAATTTCATATTTTATTAGGCAATTCATCCCAATATCGTTTAGAATGAGCCAAACCGCATAATTACCGGCGATAAAAACATTCTAAGCCGGATGATAAAACACATTACTTAACTCTAGACGTTTTTACTACTCATGTACGCACAACAAAAAGGTTTTACCTTAATCGAATTGTTGGTCGTGATCGCTATTACCGCCATCATGGCCACTATCGCCCTTCCCAATATGAGCGAATGGATTGCCTCCCGCCGCGCTGCCAGTCAGGCAGAACAGGTGGCAAATCTCTTGCGTTTCGCACGAGCCGAAGCAGTCCGCCTCAATCTCCCTGTCTATGTCTGTCCCGTGCAATTTAGAAAAAATGGGGTTCATAATGGTACGTGTAATGCCGACGTTAAAGAACAGAACGGCATGCTAGCCTACGCCGATAAAAATGGCGATATTGAATACAAAGATGACAGATGGGATATTTTCCTGCGCGCTGTCGTCCTAAACCCTAAGGGTGTGGATAAGGTCACCTATCAATTTGACCATGTCAAATTCGGAGGCAAAGATTCTGATTCACAGCCTGTTTTCTTCGCATTCCAGCCGAACGGTACTTTTGGCTATTCTGTCAATAAACCCAGTAAAAAAACAGATTTTACCTACTCGGATGGCTATATCAAAATCAGCATGACCGATTCCGCCGCAACTACAGAAAGTACCAAAAAGTCTCGTGCCAGCATTGTGTTGGTCGACAGTAGCGGACGAGTGGAAATCTGCGCCAAGTCAGATTCACGTGATCTCTGCAAATATGCAGAATCTAAAGCAAAATCCAACAAACAACCCCAACAATAAAATATAGCTCTATGAAACCCATGACATTACATAAAAAAGGTCGTCTGAAAACGAGTTCAATAAGTTTCTCTAAGCCATATCAGTCGGGTATGACTTTAATTGAAGTCTTGGTCGCCATGTTTGTCCTTGCAATCGGCGTGCTCGCTTTGCTTACTATCCAATTGCGCACCGTTTCCAGCGTACGCGAAGCGGAAGGACAGACTATCGTATCGCAACTTACCCAAAATTTGGTTGAGGGGATGCTGATTAATCCGAGGCTTGTAGAATGCCCAACCCCTAAACAGGGGGCAACCAATAGCAGGAATGGTAGGGGGTGGTGTAAAAATTATAAGGATTATTACACCACATACGGTGATTCCTCTACTGAACCATTGAAAAAAGGACCGCTGAAAGAGAGTATGAAAAAAGAAGAGTTGGCTAAAGCACAGCTTGGTCAATTTCATGATGAACTGAAAGCAGCCCTTCCTGACTCTGCGTTCTACTATTCAGTATGCCAAGATAGTTTGAATAAGGAGTCCACTTATGACGGGGCTTTTCACGAAAATTGCGATAACAAAGCAGGTGCCGATACCGTTATCAAAGTATTATGGCTTAGAGATATAGAGGAGGGTAAAGCCGCAAGTGACGCCAAAACTTATGGAGATTCGCTCATTTATACTTATCAAGTACGCGTAAGGGAAAAATAATGAATAATAAAAACCGCTCACACATTCCGGTAAAAGCAAGTATGCAAGGCTTCAGTCTGATTGAATTCCTTGTGGCAAGCGCATTGAGCATGATAGTCCTATTGGCCGTCAGCTCCAGCTATTTCACCGCACGCAGCTTGAATACTGCTGCCACAGCGCGCTTAAATGTTCAGCAGGATTTGCGCAATGCGTCAAATCAAATCGTACGTGATGCCCGTATGGCAGGAAATTTCGGCTGTTTCAATATGTCGGCCTATGATGCCCAAGCCGTTATCGCTGACTCTGGCTCCAAAGATTTTCTCAAACTTAAAGGTAGTGGAAAAATGCTTCCTGCCGTCAGAGAAGTCAGAGAAACAGATTCTTTAGGCGTAAAAGACTTTGCACAGAGCGGTAAGGCGCTGATTTTCCAATACGGCATAGATGCCGCATCACCAGACGCGGAAACAGTAGTGGCCAGCAGCTGCACAAACATTACCAAACCAGGAAAGAAAATTACTGATAGCAAAGCAGCTTTAAAGACAGATGGCTCCCAAGCAGGCAATATCTCCATAATGAAACACGAGGTGAATGCCTATGCTGTCGGTACTGCCGGAGGGCAAAAAGGTCTTTACCGTTTCCAACTAACAGACAAAGGTGAGTGGAGCAATCCGCAGTTGCTGATTAAGGGAATTGAAAGTATGAGTATTCATTACTTTTATACCCAAAATTGTCCTGAAACATTTGAGGAAAGTGAAACGGCATCTGCGTCTGCACCTACTCCAACTCCTGCCGGAAATGCTCAGAAGCAGGAGGATAAGACAAAAGATGAAACATTTAAATATACTACGACACTGTCTGGTGATGAAACTCCAGCCTCTATCGAACTCCTGTTGAACAGCGGCAGTATTAATGCTGGCGGAAGCAATGATGAAAACAAAGTTCAACTCTATCAAATCAATGCAACTGTACGCGGAGGAAACAAATGCGCAGACCGATTACTCTAAACTATCTTCCCGCTAAAGCTTCTGCACAAAAAGGCTTTGCATTATTCATCGTCCTGATGATCATGATCGTCATTGCCCTGCTCGTCGTTACGGCAACCCAGTCTTACAATACTGAGCAGCGAATCAGTACCAATGATGCTGACCATAAATTTGCTACTACACTTGCTGAGGCGGCATTACGCGAAGGTGAGGACTATATCTATTCTATTGAAGAAGGCACGCAGACTTTTAATGATCAATGTTCCAAGGGGCTTTGCAGAGCTAAACAGCTTGATGTTAAAAAATACACTACCCCAACTGGTATTATTAATGTTGAAGGAGAGGCTGATCTGAGCAAAGTTGAAGAAGCTTGGAAACGAAAGCATAAAGACTGTGTTGATTCACATTCTAAGAAAGAAACAGAATGTATCAATGTTAATGGTAGAGAATACCCGATTGATAAAAATAGTGGGGCCAAAAAGTCTCCCCGCTATATCATCGAATACCTAAGCACCAATTCTACCGACAACCGTACCATTTATCGTGTTACTGCTAAAGCATGGGGAAAAAACGAAAATACGGTAGTCATGCTGCAATCCTATGTGGCTAATGAATAAATAGATAAAATCATGAATACGTCTATCACTAAATTTCAAGGGTTTACGCTGGTCGAGATGCTGATTGTTATTGCTATTATCGGCATCCTCAGCACCATCGCTTACCCTTCCTATATCCATTACATTGAACGCGGCTATCAATCTCAGGCGCATGCTGAATTGGTTATCATCAATAATTCCTTGAAAACCAAATTGGTCAAAAACCCCGCCCTTAAAATGAAAGATGAAATTGAGGGAGACACTGGGTTTGTTAAGACCTATCAGGCTACATCTGAGGTTGCGGCTAAATATGATTTCAGTGGCGCAATGAAAGATAAGGATTCTAAACACAGCAGAGCCTATTATCTTTTTGCTACCCCGAAAAGTGGGACGAATTACAAACTTTCCGTCTGGATGGACAGTTTGGGCAATGCCTACAAATGTACCGATGCAGAATCGGCCAAAGCTAAGTTAACAACTAAAAACGGTAATACAGGTTGCGAACCTGTTTCAAATAAAAAGTAGAGAAAAACAGTTTATTCCCTGCTAAAAAGGTCGTCTGAAATGGTGTTTTAGGCTTTAGAATAGATTAAACTGCACCTTAGTAGGTTTACTAAGGTGCAGTTTTTTATGGTGTAACGTACTTTACCCTACAGCTAGATTTTCAGACGACGTTTTTATTGGATCAGCTTAGAATGAACTGAAAATTTGTTTCCAATAATGTCTGTTTTAAATCTTTGCTTTGGAGTTTAAAAAGCAGATTCGTTTCAAACTGTCGGTTTTTAAGCGAATCTTTAGCCGATGATATTGGAAGCGTTCAACCATACTGCTTGGTCGCTATCGAATTTGGCAAATACGGTATTACTGTTTGCACCTGCCGCACGATAAGCAAGAGTTTGTTGATATGAATCGAACACGAGATAAGAACGGTCGGCATCGTAATAAGAAGGGTTTCTAACAAACATCTCTGACCAGCTCAAATTTGCGCTGTTGCCACTCAGCAGAGAACGCATAGCAGATAGGTCGAGTTTGTCCATATTAGAGTTAAAGTCGGTAATGCGGTCTATACTACCTTCACGGATGTCCCATGCGGTAAAGGCAATGGTATCCCTGCCTGTGCCCGTAATAATAGTGTCGCTGCCCAAACCACCTGCGAGATAGTCATCTCCGTCTCCACCTTTAAGGACATCGTCTGAAGCCGTACCTTGCAGTGCCGAAACGCTTTTGCCGCTAGGTTGGTAGATATTGACCGACCAGTCAGACGAGACGTCACCTAGGTCAATTTCGTTACCTGACGGGGTATACACCACTTGGCTACCTTGCTGTTTGGCTTGCATTTCCACGGCTTTAACTGAAAGTGTGTTACCTGTAGTATCTTCAGTAGTGACAAGGGCGGCAAAGGGGCGGTCATCAATGTGGATGACTGATGCGCCTGTGGCATACGGCGTTTCCTGACCGTAGTATTTGCCTGAACCGAGTTTGTCTTCAATGGCGTTGGAAAAACCGTCACTATCGGTGTCTTGGTTGTAGGGGTTGTTGTAGTGCTTGTCTATACGGTTGCCTTGGGAGAAGTATTGTTCGAGGTGCGAATCTTTTTCGTAGAAACTCGTCATATTGTGTTTCCCCCAAATATTTCCGCTTTTGAAGTCCAATATTTTTGCATTGGGATATGTGCCGAAACCTTTGTGGACTTGAGAAACAGCCATTCCAGCCAAACCACCTAAAAGAGCACTACCTATAAATCCTAATCCTCCTGTTAATAAGCCGGCTAAACCTCCGATCAGTGCACCCGCTCCTGTACTGGTTTTAACTGAAAAACCGTCGCTAATCCATTCTCCCTTGATTACATAGGAGTTGGTTTTATACAAGTCACGAATTTGTGTGGTATCGGAATCATCGCTGATTGTGGTGACAGAGAATTTTTCAGCAATGCTTCTAGCTTGTTTTAATGCGTTGCTTGAACTGTTGTCTGTATTAAGTACGGCGGGGTTGAACAGACTACTGCGTTTGAAATTATCTGACCAGTCGTAACGTTGCTGCATGGTATGTGCGGCAAAGTATTCGGCAAGGTAGCCACCTAAAGAATGTCCTGCAGAATAAACGTTTTTAGCGTTGAGCGTATCGACATAACGGGCAATTTGATTGAGGTAAGACGCTTGAGTAGGTAAATTGCCTGCCCATATTTTCAAATCTGCCAACAAGTCATGAGGACTAGTTTTTTCAGTTCCTCTAAACGTTACCACAACATTTTCCCAATTACCTTGAGCGTTTTTGTTTCCAAAGACAGCATAATCTAAACCACTACCCGGACTTTCAGCTTTAAGAAGTTCCCATTTACTTGTTAATTCGGATACATCAGCCTGGTTATTGAAGTATTTGCTGTTAACAGCTCTAGCAGTATTGTCACTCCACCAATTTTTTCTATTGAACAAAGTCTCCAGCGAAGATCTGTCTTCATAAGCCAGCGAGGAGAACATCCGCAAATCGCGTTCGGATACGTTCCATTGTTGCGGGTTGCGGTCGATGATGTCGGGCAGTCCGTCGCCGTCGGTGTCGCGGGAAGAGAATGATTGAGCGGCTGTTTTTGAGGGTTTGACGATACCGTTCTGGTGGCGGGGTGTAAGCACGTTTTCCCAATATTGCATAGAGGCCGTCTGAAACGCGTTTTGCGTCGTAGCGGTATGGACGAGGGTATTGCCGTCTTTTAGCAATATTCTGGTAGTCAACGTATTTGCGCCGAAGTCATGGTGAGCTTTGTTGAGAAATTCAGACGATGTGAGATAGCCACTGTCGGTTTCAAATGCCGAAATGGTAGGGTGTACGCCACCGTCCTGTGCTTTTATCGTTAGGGTTTCTCCGGTTTTGCGTATGGTCAGTATCCAATCGGAACGGGATCCATCTGCCGTATTCGGACGAACTGCGATGCTGATGTCTTCGGGTTTCAAACCGTTGAGGCGGACGGTGTTTCTGCCGAGGTCGTCTGAAATGGTGTCATGTCCGTAGCCGCGTGAAAATACATAGATGTCGTTGCCGCTACCGCCTTCCAAAGTGTCATTACCGTTGCCGCCGTCAAGCAAATCGTCGCCGTTGTCGCCGCGCAGGATGTCGTTGCCGCTGCCGCCGTAAAGTTTGTCCTGTCCGTCGCCACCCATCAGCAGGTCGTTTCCTCCGTTGCCGTAGAGTGTGTCATTGCCGCGTCCGCCGCTCAAGCGGTTGTTGCCGCTGTTGCCGGTGAGGATATTGTCGGAATTGTTGCCAAAACCGAAGGTATTGCCGCTGCCGGTCAGTGTCAGGTTTTCAACGTGGGTAGGGGCGGTATAGGTTACGCTGCTGTATATCGTGTCCGTACCTTCTCCTGCGGCTTCGACGACCGTATCGCCTGCATCGTCCACATGGTAAACATCGTTGCCGCGCCCGCCACGCATGGTGTCTGCTCCTTTGCCACCGTCCAAAACATCGTCGCCGCCGCCGCCGTCCAGTGTGTCGCTGCCTGCATCGCCGCGCAGGATGTCGTTGCCGCTGCCGCCGTAAAGTTCGTCCTGACCGTCGCCGCCCATCAGCAGGTCCTTGCCTTCCATGCCGTAGAGCGTGTCATTGCCGCGTCCGCCGCTCAAACGGTTGTTGCCACTGTTGCCGGTGAGGATATTGTCGGAATTGTTACCGAAACCGAAGGTATTGCCGCTGCCGGTCAGCGTCAGATTTTCAACGTGGTTTGGCAAGGTAAAGGGCGTGTCTGCGTAAACGGTGTCGCTGCCTTCATTTTCACCCTCGACGACGGTATCGTCGGCATTTTTGCTGTGGTAAACGTCGTCTCCCAAGCCACCGTGGAAGACGGTGTGCCCCAAGCTGCCATATAAAATATCATTGCGGCGCGTGCCGGTAATCACGACGGATTCATTGTTTTCTACTGTATGGTGTAAGGGGTGCAATGTATTAGTCATAATGACTTCCTTGTGAGTAAGTTACGGGCAAGAATAAAATATCTATTTGGTATTAATGAATTTTTTCTTGTATAGCATGAATGGTTGATTCTATCGGGAAGTAAAATAATGGAAAAGATATAATAATTTACATTATTGTTTTATATATTAATTTAAAATATGAAATAATATTTAATAGTATTTTAATGTTGAGAGGGTGGAAAAACGAAAAGGTCGTCTGAAAACTGAATTTTCAGACGACCTTTTGTTGCTATCCGTAACGAATCATGCTTTATGCGTCGTTTCCCGGTAAAAGCAGATTCGTTTTAAATGGTCTGTTCTTTTTAGCAAATCTTTAGCCGATGATATTGGATGGGCCCAACCATAGTTCTTGGTTGCTCTCAAATTTGGCAAATACAATATTACTGAATGTTCCTGCTGCATGATAAGCAAGAGTTTTGTCCACTGAATCGAAGATGAGATAAGAACTGTCGTAGTTGTGGTAAGAGTGAGTATAAGAGCGGTGAAACAGCATATCTGACCAACTCAAATTTTCGCTGCCGCCACTCAACAGCGGACGTATAGCAGATAGGTCGAGTTTGTCCATCTTAGGGTCAAAGTCGAGTACACGATCTATGCTTCCATCATGTATATCTGATGGGGTAAAGGCGATGGTGTCTCTGCCTGTACCTGTGATGATGGTGTTACTACCCGTTCCTCCTGCAAGATAGTCATCGCCGTTTCCACCGTTGAGGTAATCATGTCCATTGCCACCTAATAGTCTGTCATTACCATCTCCACCGTTGAGGTGGTCATTTCCATTGCCGCCTGACAGTGTGTCGTTGCCGCTCATGCCGTACAGGAAATCATTGCCGTTATGACCGCTCAAATGATTATGGCCGTCGTTGCCTGTCAGGACATTGTCACCATGGTTGCCAATACCGTTGATGTTGCTGCTGCCTGTCAAAGTCAGGTTTTCAACATTTGCTGAGACGGTGTAGGAAACGCTACTGTAAACGGTATCGGTACCTTCTCCCGGTTGCTCGATAACTTTGTCATTTACATTGTCCACATGATAGACATCATTTCCGTCCCCACCGCTCATGCGGTCTGTATCGGTGCCGCCGTATAAAATATCGTTACCGTTTCCACCATCAAGTACGTCGTGGTCTCGATCACCATATAAAATGTCATCTCCGCTACCTCCGTAAAGAGAGTCGTTATCATCACCACCGATCAGAAGGTCGTCACCATCCATACCGTAGAGCTTGTCTGCCCCCCAACCACCGTCCAAGAGGTTGTTACCGCTGTTGCCTATCAGGGTGTTGTTGAAAAAGTTACCGAAGCCGTTGAGGTTGCCATTGCCTGTCAGTATCAAGCTTTCAACTGCAGAGCCGTGTTTTATCTCGTAGGAAACGCTACTGTAAATGGTATCGTTACCTTCTCCAGCCCGTTCGGAAACGATATCGGCCACATTATCTACATAGTAAATGTCATCCCCATCTTCGCCGCTCATGCCGTCTACGCCACTGCCACCGTCTAAAGTGTCATCGCCATTTCCTCCCCAGAGATGGTCATCGCCATCTCCGCCCTCGAGCCAGTCGTTACCATATTCGCCATAGAGCCAGTCATTGTCTTTACCGCCCTCGATCCGGTCGTTGTTATTTCCACCATAGAGCCAGTCCGTTTCTCCACCTCCTTGTAGAACGTCATCTCCATCACCTCCGTAAAGATGGTCGATACCATCATCGCCCATCAGCTGGTCGTCACCGGCCATACCGTAGAGATAGTCACTTCCACGACCACCGCTCAAGCGGTTGTTGCCGCTATTTCCCGTCAGTGTGTTATCAGAGTCGTTGCCAAATCCAAAGGTGTTGCCGTCGCCTGTTAGTGTTAATTTTTCGACATTGGCTGGGGCAGTGTAGGAAACGCTGCTGTAAATGGTATCGGTACCTTCTCCACTGTATTCGGTAACTGTATCGTTTACATTATCTACATAGTAACTATCATTTCCGTGTCTGCCGCTCATGCTGTCTGCGCCACTACCGCCGTATAATTTGTCATCGCCGTGTCCGCCATCGAGCAGGTCGTCATCTTCGCCGCCTTGTAGAACGTCATCTCCGTTACCTCCGTAAAGATAGTCGCGATCATCGCCGCCCATTAGTAGATCGTTACCGTCCATGCCGTGTAGCGTGTCACTTCCGCGACCGCCGCTCAAGCGGTTGTTGCCGCTGTTGCCTATCAGAATATTGTTAGAGATGTTGCCAAATCCAAAGGTATTGCCGTTGCCTTCCAGTGTCAGGTTTTCGACGTGGTTTGGTAAGGCAAAGTTTGTACTGGTATAAACCGTATCATTGCCTTCATTTGCATATTCAACAATGGTATCGCCCGCGTTCTTACTGTAATAAATATCGTTGCCCAAGCCGCCGTAGAATGTGGTATGTCCGAGACTGCCATGTAAAACGTCATCGCGGGGCGTTCCTTTAAGGACGTCTGATTTATTGTTTGCTGCGCTGCGGGATAAAGAGTGCAATGTATTGGCCATAATGGCTCTCCTTGAGAACAAGTTGCTGGGAAAAAATAATGCTATCTATTTGACATTAATAGATTTTTTCTTGTGTCGTATGATGCCGATTGTATCGGGGTTTAAAATGATGGAAAAGATATAATAATTTATATTATTGTTTTGTATATTAATTTAGAGTAAGAGATACTATTTAATAGTATATTAATAGTGAGGGGGAGAAAAACGAAAAGGTCGTCTGAAAACTGAATGTTCAGACGACCTTTTGTTGTGATCTATGACGGTTCGTGCTTTATACTTTATATAGTTTCCCTGCAAAAGCTGTCGCAAGAATAGGCTGGGATTGTTTCTGTATGGATTGTCAAGAAGAGGAAGAATAATGCTGGATTTTTTTGAAAACAGTTAGGCTGATGCAAACTGGAGAATACGTTGAATTTTAGATATATAGTGGATTAAATTTAAATCAGGACAAGGTGACGAAGCCGCAGACAGTACA
>CAUVJL010000083.1:0-12047 GCA_963552075.1 uncultured Neisseria sp. | reverse complement strand
ATTCACTTGGTGCTTCAGCACCTTAGAGAATCGTTCTCTTTGAGCTAAGGCGAGACAACGCCGTACTGGTTTAAAGTTAATCCACTATATTTTCAGGGTTTATGGTGTTTCGGGTATAATGCCGCCTTATTTTTTAATGCGATACGGCAGGTCGTCTGAAGCCTTTGCATAATATTTTGCCCGTATTTCCGACAGGATATTGCGCAAAGGCTTCGCCGCCGGTTTCAGACGACCTCTTTTTATTTTGGAAAGAGTTTTATGTTGAAAAAATGGTTGCATAAAGTTTTACCCGGAAAGCAGCCGAAGCAAGTGCCTGTTGCGAAGGAAATCCTTCCTTTCGACAGACACCACATCAGCGCGGATATGTTGAGTTTTGCGGCGGAAAAAGTTGTCCGCCGTTTGCATGACGAAGGTTTTCAGGCTTATGTTGTCGGCGGGGCGGTTCGCGACCTGTTGCTGGGTGTCGAGCCTAAAGACTTCGATATCGCCACCGATGCGACGCCGGAACAGGTTCATAAGATTTTCCGCAGAAGCCGCATTATCGGCAGACGCTTTCAAATCGTACACGTCATGGTCGGGCCGGAAACCATAGAGGTCACGACCTTTAGAGGCGGCGGCAAGGTGCAGCAGAACGCGCACGGCAGGATTATGAAGGACAACACTTACGGCAGTATGGAAGAAGATGCCATGCGCCGTGATTTCACCTGCAACGCGCTTTATTACGACCCGATTAAAGAAGAAATCATCGATTTTCACCACGGTGTCGGCGATATTGCCGACCGCAAGCTGGTGATGATCGGCAATGCGGCGGAGCGTTATCAGGAAGACCCTGTCCGCATCCTGAGGGCAGTGCGGTTGTCGGGCAAACTTGGGTTTGACGTGGAAGAAAATACCGCTGCACCGATTCCGGAACAGGCAGGTCGTCTGAAACACGAACCCGTAGCGCGCCTGTTTGACGAAATCATGAAACTGCTGTTTTCCGGTTATGCCAGAGAGTGTCTGAAACGATTGAATTCCCTAGGCGTTTCAGACGACGTCCATCCGCTTCTGACTGCGCTCAAATCGGCCACAAAACCTGAAAACCGCATTATCTCTCTCGCCTTGAAAAATACGGACGAACGTTTGCGCGCAGACAAATCCGTGTCGGTGGGCTTTGTTCTTGCCGCCGTATTGTGGCCGGTTTTGAACCGTCATTGGCAGGACAACATCAAATGCGGTAAAAAGCCTGCGCACGCTTTATCCGAAGCGATGAACACCATGCGCGAAACGGTCGAAAAAGGCTGGGGCGTACCGCAGCGTTTTGCCGCGACCATGAGGGAAATTTGGCAGCTTCAGCCGCAATTCGACTACACACGCGGCGCGCGTCCGCACAAAATGCTGGCGCAAGCGCGTTTCCGTGCGGCTTACGATTTCCTTGTGTTGCGCGGAGAGGTCGGCGAAGTGGAGCGGGATTTGGTCGAATGGTGGACGAAGTTCCAGCATGCGGATGCGGAAGCCCGCGCGGAAATGACGCTTGCCACACAACAGCGCCGGCAACACGGGCAAAGCGATGGCGCGGATGGCAAGCCGAATCGTAAACGCCGTCGCACGCGTAAGAAAAAACCGGCTGCGGATAAGCCGGAATCATGAATCGACGGATTGCAAACGGTTTTGTCTTATTAGTTTGTTGCAGGACTGAAGTGTTGGTTTGAATGCCAAATTGTTTCTGCCGTATTTATCTTAACAAAAAGGTCGTCTGAAAATTTTCAGACGACCTTTTTGTATGGTTTAAAGAATCAAGAGGGAAACATTCACCCTTTACAAACCCGCAAGCAAACGGCGGATTTTGCCGATGGCAAGCTCGGTTTCCAGGCCGCATTCCGTCCCTTCCGCTCCGCCGCTGAGGCAGCGGATGTCGGTGATGCCGCAGAAGTGGGCGTATTGGATGCCCAGTTCGCGGGCGAGGAAGGCTTCGGGCATTCCGGTCATGCCCAATACGTCCACGCCGTCGCGGCGGTAACGTTGGATTTCGGCGCGGGTCGGCCAGCGCGGGCCTTGCAGACAGCCGTAAACGGCTTGGGTGTATAAGGGCATTTGATGCTGTTGCGCGTGTTCGGCAATTTTTTCGCGCAGTCCGGCGGTGTAGGGTTCGAGAAAATCAGTGTGTACGACCGGTTCTTCCTGTCCTTCAAAAAAGGTGTCCTTGCGGCCGTAGGTGTAGTCGATCAAGTCGTCGGGCAGGACGAGCGCGCCGTTTTCAAAGCGGTCGTTGATGCTGATGACGGAGGAAACGGCGACGATGTATTCCGCACCTATGGAATGCAACGCCCAGATGTTGGCGCGATAGTTGATTTCATGCGGCGCGACGGTATGGCCGAAGCCGTGCCGCGCAAGGAAGAAAATGTCCTGACTGCCCAGTTTGCCGCTTAAGACGGGGCTGCTGGTCAGTCCGTAGGGAGTGCGGACGATTTTGCGGTCGGTGATGCTCAGTTCGGGCAGCTTGGTCAGGCTGCTGCCGCCGATGATGGCTAACATATGGTCCTTTGTATAAGTGATTTCAGGGAGTGAGTGTCGGAAAGAAAAAGGTTTGCAAAACAGCCATGATGATGGAAAACAGGATTAACACTTTCATTTTTTCCGGAAAGCTGTATCCGTCGTCTACGGGAAGCACTTCCCATAGCAACATCGATAGGAAACCGGATATAAACCAAAGTGCAAAATTGTTCAACATGGCTGTTGAAGAAAGGCTAGAAGGTCGTCTGAAACCTCATATCCGTTTTCAGACGACCTTTTTGCCCTTTTATTTGTGTTTGTAAAAACGGCTGTGGAAATAAGCATTCACACCTTCGCGCAGCAGGACTAAGGTTACGGCGGCAAGCGGCAGGCCAGCGAGCATGCCGACGAAGCCCATCAGTTGTCCGAACGCCATCAACGAGAAAATCACCCAGAACGGCGACAGGCCGATGCGGTCGCCGACGATTTTCGGGGTAACGATAAAGCTCTCGAGGAATTGTCCGATACCGAACACGACCCACACCATAACCAGACCGTGCCATGTGCTAAATTGCAGCAAAGCGGCGACGGTTGCCAGCAAAAGTCCGGTAAATGCGCCCAAATACGGGATAAACACCAAAATACCGGCAATCATACCGATGGCGAAGCCCGAATCGAGTCCGACCAACATCAACCCGACCCCGTACACCAGTCCCATAATCAGCATAACCATCAACTGCCCGCGCAGGAATTCGCCCAAAACTTCATCCATATTGCTTGTGATGCGCGTATAAGTGTCGATAAAGCGGCGCGGAACCAACGCGCTGATGCCGTAAGACCAGCGTTTCCAGTCCAAAAGGAAATAATACAGCAAGAGCGGCAGCAGGATCAGGTTGCTCATGCCGCTGATGACGTTGCCGCTCTGGCGCATCAGCGTCGGCATCCAAGCCTTGAGCGTGTTGCTCAATTCGCCCGTATGCGACTGCAACCACGCGACCACCGAAGTCTGATCGATATGCACATAATTGCCCGCCACATGATTCAGCCAAGGCAGCAGCCTGTTTTGCGTAAAATCGACGATTTGGGGAATGCGGCTGACCATATTGTTAAACTGGTTGATTAGCATAGGCACGATAATCAGCATCAACGACAGCAGCAACAGCAAAGCGAATACCATCACCATCATGGACGCGGGGCCGCGTTTAATCCGTTTTTTCTGCAACCATTCCACCAGCGGATTCAACACATAAGCCAATACCGCCGCCACAATAAACGGCGTCAGGATGTCGCCCAGCGCGTACAGCAGCCAGACAAAAGCCGCAATCACGCAGCCCATAATGATCCACGGCTTCATGCCGCGCGTTTTTTTCTGATACATAAAACCTTTCCATGTGTGTTTCAGCGGAAGCCGCCGCAATCGTTTTCAGACGACCCCTGACCGTCCAGTATAACAGAATAAACGGGGTCGTCTGAAACCTCAGATTGTTTACAAAATCACCGAAAAATCCAAGCCCGCGCCTGCAAAATAAGGTAAAATACGCCCCATCGTTTTTCCGTCCCAATCACGATAAGGAACCTATTCATGAGTACTCCACTCAGCTACCGCGACGCAGGCGTCGACATTGACGCAGGCGATCAACTGGTCGAAAACATCAAACCTTTTGCCAAACGCACCATGCGTCCCGAAGTGTTGGGTGATTTGGGCGGCTTCGGCGCATTGGTCGAAATCAGCAAAAAATACAAAAATCCCGTCCTCGTCAGTGGTACCGACGGCGTGGGCACCAAGCTCAAACTCGCCTTCGATTGGGACAAACACGACACCGTAGGCATCGACCTCGTCGCCATGAGCGTCAACGATATTTTGGTTCAAGGCGCAGAACCTTTGTTCTTCCTCGACTATTTCGCCTGCGGCAAACTCGACGTCGCCCGCGCTACCGACGTGATTAAAGGCATCGCCCAAGGCTGCGAAGAATCCGGCTGCGCCCTTATCGGCGGCGAAACCGCCGAAATGCCCGGCATGTACCCCGAAGGCGAATACGACTTGGCAGGCTTCGCCGTCGGCGTGGTCGAAAAAGAGCGCGTCATCAACGGCCGCAGCATCAAAGCAGGCGACATCGTGTTGGGTCTGGCTTCCAACGGCGCCCATTCAAACGGCTACTCCCTCGTCCGCAAAATCATCGCCCGCGACAATCCCGATTTGGATGCCGAGTTCGACAACGGCAAAACCCTGCGCGAAACCATCATCGCCCCGACCCGCCTGTATGTGAAACCCATCCTCGCCGCTTTGGAAAAATTCACCATTAAAGGCATGGCGCACATCACCGGCGGCGGCATCACCGAAAATGTGCCGCGCATCCTGCCGGAAAACACCGTCGCCCAAATCGATGCCAAAGCATGGGAATTGCCCAAGCTGTTCCAATGGCTGCAACAGGCAGGCAACGTGGAAACGCAAGAAATGTACCGCACCTTCAACTGTGGCATCGGCATGGTGGTCGTGGTTGCCGAAGAAGATGCCGACGCGGTGCAGGCGTTCTTAACCGAACAAGGCGAAACCGTTTATCGTTTGGGCAAAATCCGCGAACGCAACGGCGACGAGCATCAAACCCAAGTGGCTTAAATCACAAGCCTGAATCTAAATAAAAGGTCGTCTGAAAACTGAACTGCACCTTGGTGGTTGGATATCCCTAACCGCCAAGGTACAGTTTTTTATAGTGGATTCACTTTAAACCAGTACGGCGTTGCCTCGCCTTGCCGTACTGGTTTAAAGTGAATCCACTATATCATTGAATCCTCCCAGTGTTCTAGTTTCAAAAGGTTGAGGTTATTTTATTAAGATTTTTAATTCATCCGGTAGCTTGGCACCATTTTCATATGCTTTTTTAGCCCAAAATGTGGCTTTTTCTTTATTTCCTTGTGCTAAAGATAAATCAGCTAAATTGGATTGGGCAATAGGATGTCCATTTTTTGCCGCTATCTCTAGCCATTTAAATTCTAAATTTTGATTTAGAGATACAAACATATGGTATTGATATAATTTGAATGATGAATTTTTATCTCCATGAGAGGCTTTTTCTTCCAGAGTATGAATTTCTTCATCCGAAATCCAATAAGTACTACCCGTTGATATGGAGTCAGCTATTTTTTCATTTCTTTTCGGATATTGTTTACATGATAGTATAGAAATTGATAACACCAATAAAATTAAGAAATTTTTAAATATTTCCATGTTCAGTACCTTTCACATTGGTCTTTTTTATTTGAGGAATGAAACCACTCATAATGCATTTATATTTAAGGTCTCCTTTAACTTGTGATCTTAATTTGAAAAAGGGTCGTCCGAAATTAATTTCAGACGACCTTACTGTATGGTTTGATCTTTATATGGTTTACTAAGTGTATGAGCTTTCTAGATTTTTCAATAATTGACCAGCTTCTTCCTTAGAGATTTCAGTAATATAATCGCTCTTGATAGCAAACTTAAGTAATTCTATTATCTTATGATAATCCCTCTTGTTTTCCCTATTAATTAAGAATTTTGTATAATCAAGAGCTGCATCTCCATCATTTAATTCTAATATTGCTTTATTCCACCAAAATTTAGCCTGCCTTATATTACCTAAACCGGCATAAAGTGATGCAATATTAGAACATACCCCACCACTTTTCCCTTCATATTGCCAACTTTTTCTATACCATTTAAGCGCCAAAAGTGGATTTTTTTCAATCCCATATCCAAGATCATATAAAACTGCTAAATTATTATAACAATTAACATCTTTTTCCAAAGCTCCTTTCTTCAAAAAATAAAAAGCTCTCTGATAATCTTCATTTTCAAGAAAATAACTAGCTTGTAAAAAATTATCAGTATGATAAGCGTCATTACACATAGAACCCATCCTTAACATTTTATTTTTAGGGGCAGCATTATAAGAAAGAGCCCATTATCGCGTTCGATGTCAGCGATGACCTCGTTTTCACTATAAATCGCGCCAGTCGGTGTCGGGCAATCCGTTTCGGGTGATCTCTTCCTTGCTCGACACTTTCTATTGGTGTTGGACGATGAGTCAACCGTTTGCGTCGTAGTCAAAGCAGATGATGATTTGTCTGTTGGCGGTACGGATGAGGTTGTCGTCCAGGTTGTATTGGTAAACGGTTTCCTGAACCTTGTCGCCGCCGTCGCGGGCGAGGGTGTGGATTAAGCGTCCCAATATATTGCGTTCGAATTCAGTAATCCCAGTGGGGTTTGGGCTTCGAGGTCGTCTGAAAAGCAGAAAACGCATCTGCGCGTACCGCGCACACTCTACGTCGGGATTGGGGACATACGGACCACTAATTACCCTATATTTATATTTTTCATTATTTATTAATATACTGTAACTGATTCGACTTTGTTATTTTCAAACCAAAATATTGCTCTAATATCATCACAATCTACACTATCATATTTATCTAAAACTAAAGAATCATAACCAGAAATTTTTTTTATTTCTTCAATATCCTTGCCAATTAAATTTATATCTTTGTAAAAAAGATTATTTTTTAGTTCCATTTCTGCAAATTGGCCATTTTTTTCAAAGTAAATTAATGAGTTAATTCCATTTTCTTCAAAAATAAAAGAGTCATGAATATCTTCATTTTCTGAAAAAATATTTGCATTTAACTCATCTAATATCTTCTTATAATCAGGATAAATTTTATCAAAATGCAGTTCATTAATTTTAATTGTAGGGATCCAATTCCATTTTTTGTTTTCATCATCTTCTATTATCTTTCATGTGATATAATTCACCTGTTTCATTTATTTTCTTTGGGTGTTTTAAAAATTTTCTTAAATTTGCAGATAAAATTATATAAAATAAATATATTTATAAAAAGGCTAATTGATCCGTAAGTAAAGTGTATTATTCTTCGATAAAAGATATTATCAACAGTAGGATTCAGGTTTAGTCCAAAATAAGTAATAATATCTTCTTCAATAATGGACCATGGAAGCGTTATGGTAATATTAATTAATTCTAAAATCCAAGGGCTTATGATAAATAAGATTATATATATAAATAAATATAATAAAAAATATTTAAAGATTTTCATAAAATTACCTATGGTTTGTAGATGTTTTTTAATAATTTATTGATATATAGTGGATTTGACAAGTTCAGATCCCAACGCTTTATAGAAAAATCAGGATGAAGAATTAGGATCATGTTGGATATTTTTAGATGTATTCATAAGAGTGTCATCGCACCTTACCATACAGTTATATTTTTCTAATTCTGAATATGAGAATTGTTCCCTACATTTAGCATAGCAAATATCATGTTGTCTACAATCTATATCCAATACTCCCATTGGTTCGACATAATATCCATTATTTTCTCGAAGCTTACTGTATTGTTCTTCCCCCTTTGTCCAGTCTGGTCCACATCAATTCCCATAATATCTAAACCAATCTAATGTATCTATTTATTTCGTAGTATCCGGTGCAAAAGCATAAAAATTAATATCTCAAAATAACCCAATCAGATACTGACCCCAAGCCGGTCTGCATCAGGTTCGTAATACCTGAAGAAGTTGTAATATAGCCCTGATTCACGGTCGGCATACTGGTTTTGCAGGCGGAAGGGTTGATAAGTGATATCCGTTACCTTTGCTGCCTTGCTCAGAGGGGGGATAATTCAACCTAAAGAATCAAGTTCGTAGTGGCTGACGAGTTTAGCTTGAATACGATAGATTTAGCGATGCAGTTTATCTCGTTCGGTGTCGGTGATAACGGGTGATTTGACTGTTTTCGTTGTAGTTGAAGTAGGAGGAGACATGGGGAAGGTCGTCAGGCAATTTATTTCAGACGACCTTGGTGTTTATTAGGTCTCGACCCAATCTACGGCCACTATTAGGTTATAAAGAAGATTCTAAATATAAATAAGCACGCTATTGCATCTAAAAACAAGCAAATTATAACGAATAATAATAATTGAATAGTTTGGCTTTTTGCTATCAATGATGCTAAGTATTTTGATAAAAAAATAATACTTAAACTTAAAAAGTAATAGAATAGAGTCTCTAATATTCCTGAAATATAATTGTTTATATTTCTATCATAATTATTTAGAATGAAACTAATAAGTCCTTTCAGTTCCCTGGTTAAGAACAAAATAAATAATAGGTTTAAAAATGATGAGATAAATAATTTCAACATATTATTTTATAAGGAAACACAACGTTGTTTACACAACAGGTTGAGAAAAATAAGCCTGTAAGACCTCAAAAGGTGTATCTCCTTTCAAGCTCTTCTGTGGCTTTACCGTATTATAAAAATTCATAAAGCGGCACAACTCCTTTTTCCAATGTTCCGAATCCCTAAAGGGAAATTTATCATGCCAAATTTCCATCAAGATGAGAGCAATCGATCTAATCTACAGCTTAAATCAATATTTGCAACTTTCGAGATTAACTCAAGCGACAATATCTACGCTTACTTGGCAGTTAACCATCCCAACGAATATTACCGTAATTGCTTAATAAGACATTTATAAACTCCTCTCCAAACTCTCTTATTAATACCTTCTCCATAGCCTTAAATCTTTCAATGTCTATAAACCAATCTCGATCCATCATATGGAATAATCTTATAGATTCTTTTTTTGAACTTTGAAATGCAAAAACACCCCAATTAACAGGTATATCCTGAACCGCAACCCAATCTAAATCAGTATCTGCCATAATAACTCCACCGTCACCATAATCATTCGTACAGCTTATTATTCTTTGTATATTTTTTAGTGAATTATCATGTTCAAGAATCCAGTTTTCCAACATAATATTAAAATCACAATCTAAAACATTAACTTGCTTATTAAAGCCACCTAGATCTAACAAGTCAGAAAATTCCCCAAGAAACTTTAAATCCATTCCAAGCACAAAATCAAAGAACAAAAAAGTATCATAATTTGGTATTAAAAAATTGTTGGGTAAAGAAAAATTCTGCCCAATAAAAATATCATTTATGTTTTTCATAAATATTTCCTCTTGTGGGATAGGGTCGTCTGAAAGATGAATTTGGATTTTTTCAGACGACCTTTCTGGATTGTTAGGTATTGACCAAACCTAAGCGTTTCAATACATATGTTACAAAATATGGTATCAATCATTATCATAATAATAAACACTTATTGGTAGGCTAACTTTATATTTTGCTAACTCTGCTAATAATTCATTATTGAAAATTTCAAAATTGCATTGATCTGAATAGAAAGCTTCAATAAAAATTCTAAAATCATCAGCATTATTTAATCTTAATAATTGATAATTTTTTCTAAAAAAATCTACGAATTCCTGTTCATATTCACTATCCCAATATTCTTTTGAAAATTCATTTTTGTGGTTTAATTCCAGACATCCATAATCATTTATTTTACCAATGTCATCTTTTTCTCCAGTATCAAAATAGCTAGTAACTTTAAGAGAAGTATCAAGTTTATTAACTATTTTACTAGGATTAAAATTATTACCAAAAATCGTAATTGTAAATCTTAAATTCATAAAAATGCTCCTTGCTATTTTGTAAATTTAAATTTAATTCGCTGTCTTACCCCATTGCGGAAAACCATTGCTGATGGCTGATCGACTTTCCCATCGACACCTCTTCCGGTATTTTTTGGATGAAAATTATAAGGAGAGGTCATCTAAAAATTAATTTCAGACGACCTTGATGTGTTTTGTCGGGGCTTGACATAATCTACGCAGGCTAATCATCTTCTATATATGGACTTGCTATAATAGTAACAATCCTGCTATTTTTCTCCCAAACTTGCAATCCTATTGTTTCAAATTCATAAACAAATTGTGGGATGCCATCATCTTCAAAATCTAACTCATCTATTTTACCTATAAAATTGCTCTCAGTAATTATTTTAAACTGATCAATAGTTAATCCAATTAAATTAGTATCTTTGTAAAATAGTTCTTTATAGCAAAATATAGAATCAATTTTATTTTCTCTCACAGTAATAAAAAAACTACCATCTTGAGATTCATACTCACATACTCCAAATTCATCCGGTGGGCTGTATTTAAAGAATTGTAGGATAGAAATATATTTATCAATATTTTCTCCAAACTTAAATAGACCTACAGATTTAAACGGAGATAGGTTTAATTTCATCGTTTTGATCCTTTGCTATGTTCTACACCTTTTGCTTTTCGTTCCACAGTTTTCTTAATATTACTTATTTTTTCTCTAAACTAAGCCTCTCTTTTTTAGGCATTCTAGGTTTAATCTGCTCTTGTAATTCCTTAATCTGTTTTTCAGCTGCTTTAAATGATCTACACCATCTCCATGTTTCTCATTTTTAGAACTATCAGAATTTCTAGGACCTTTTTTCTGTTTCCTATTATCTTGCTACGCTTTATATTTTTTACACTTTATTATAAATAATTTGGAGAAGGAACCGCATGCGTGTCTTGGGAAATGCAGCCTACATTTGGGCTACGGTTTGCTAGGGAGGGGGCGCTCAAGGTCTGTTATTCATACCAAATACCATTTCCATCACTTCCATAGTCAGGATTGAGAAGCAAGAAATTAACAATATCCGATATTAGTAATGGGGAGGATAAGTCATCATATTTTTTTATTATATGTGTTGCTTTTCCATTGGAGTAATCACAAATAACTCCTCCCTTTTTTACGATGTTAGCCATTACATCCTTTAATATTTCAATAATCTCGCAATTTGATAATTCAGGAAAATCATCTTGTATTCCGGCCTTGGTTCTCCATAGCCAAACTTCATCATCTAATATTTCGTTACTCCTTTTATCAATATAATCATTTAAACCGCGGTATCCTTTAGCTTTTAACTTTTTATCAATATATATATGTTCTCTAGTATTATGCATAATAAAAATCTCCTAATGTTATATCATTTTTGATGGATTTTAAAATCTCGTGGAAGTCCTTTGACATTGAAATCCAGTGTTTCACCATATCTTGACGAGAGCCTAATACCAAATTTATCGCTATTTGGTAATCCTGCCCAGTCTGTCGTATTCGAAATGGGTCGTTCCCGTCCGCTGGTCGGTACTGTGGGTCAGGTTGCCGGTGCGGTCGTAGCCGTAGCTGCGTTTGACGGCGGTTTGATTATAACCCGCCGCGACTTTGTTTTTGCCTTTGCCGCCCTCTGTCAGGTCGTTGAGGGTGGCGATTTGCCTTTTCAGACGACCTAATGGGTCGAGTTCGTAACGGCTGGCGAGTTTACCCTGTGTGCGGTAGATTTCGCGGTGCAGTTTGTCGCGTTCGATGTCGGTGATGACTTCGTCGTCGAGGCTGATTTGGTGCAGGTGGCCGCTGCCGTAATACAGGCAGTTGATCTGTCTGCCGTCGGGCAGGACGGTGGCGGTACGGTTGCCGTTGAAGTCGTAGTGGTAGCGGACGGTTTCGGTGACGGGCAGGTACAGCATGTCGTACTGCGCATCGCGCCAGTCGGTGTCGGGCAATCCGTTTCGGGCGTTCTCTTCCTTGCTTGGCACCTTCCATTGGTGTTGGGCGATGAGTTGGCCGTTTCCGTTGTAGTCGAAGC
>CAUVJL010000082.1:0-12113 GCA_963552075.1 uncultured Neisseria sp. | reverse complement strand
TCTCTTTGAGCTAAGGCGAGGCAACGCCGTACTGGTTTAAAGTTAATCCACTATACTTTCGCAAAATCAGCAAGACGCACGAAATACCACAAAGGTCGTCTGAAAACCGATATTCAAGGTTTTCAGACGACCTTTAAACTTGACAGAAACGACGCAATCAAAGATAATCCCGCAATTCATTTGCAGCCGCATTGACGGCATATCCGGCGCAAGCCGACTTGTTAGGAGGTGATGTTTACATCACGGCGCGTATCCCGCCGGTCGCAAGACACCCGAGATACAGACAACCATTTTTTGACAAGCCGCCCCCTTTTACCTTCATCCCTTTCGGCGGTTTGAAACCAGAATTAAATTTAAAGGAAATAAAATGCCTGCAATCCGCGTTAAAGAGAACGAACCCTTCGAAGTAGCCATGCGCCGTTTCAAACGTGCCGTAGAAAAAACCGGTCTGTTGACCGAGCTGCGCGCCCGTGAAGCTTACGAAAAACCGACTACCGAGCGCAAACGCAAAAAAGCCGCAGCCGTAAAACGCCTGCAAAAACGCCTGCGCAGCCAACAACTGCCTCCTAAAATGTACTAAACATCAATTGCAGGTCTGCCCTGTGATGCCGAAACACACCGCAAGGCTTGACCTGCGGTGTGTTTTGTTTTTCAGACGACCTGTAAGGCAAGGGGTCGTCTGAAAAATAGAGAATCCTCTAAGGCAGTATGTGCAATCCCATCTTCCATCTTTTCCCGAAAGTCATCCCATGAGCCTGAAAGCACAATTAACCGAAGACATGAAAACCGCGATGCGTGCCAAAGATCAAACTGCTTTAAGCACCATCCGTCTCATCAATGCCGCCATCAAACAATTTGAAGTAGACGAGCGCACCGAAGCCGATGACGGCAAAGTGATTGCCATCATTACCAAAATGGTCAAACAGCGCAAAGACAGCGCCAACATCTACGCTGAAGCAGGTCGTCAGGACTTGGCGGACAAAGAAAATGCCGAAATCGAAATCCTGCACCGCTACCTGCCGCAAATGATGTCTGCCGAAGAAATTCGCACTGCCGTGGAAACCGTAATCGCCATGACCGGAGCTTCCGGAATGGCTGACATGGGCAAAGCCATGGGCGTGTTGAAAACCCAGTTGGCGGGCAAAGCCGATATGGGCGAAGTCAACAAAATCCTCAAAGCTGCGCTGACTTCATAATTGAAGACCGACCGCTTTGGACGGATTCAAGAACGACAAAAAGGTCGTCTGAAAATGGGATTCCCGTTTTCAGACGACCTTTTTTAAGCTTAGGCTTACCGTTTGCCGATATTGTGAAATATCCTGCCCATATCGTTTAAGAAACGGGGTTCGCGCTGGATCAGGTAAACAATCAAGGGGATATTGCCGATGGCGACGATCAGGTAAAGCAGGGAAATGCTGTCGAACAGCATCAAGAGTACCGCGCTTAAAATGGCAGCCGATACCATGAACACGCCATTGATGATGTTGTTGGCGGCGACGGCGTGGGCGCGGAAGGATTCGCTGCTGGCGGTTTGCAGCCAAGTGTAGAGCGGGACGGAGAAGAAGCCGCCGAAGAAGCCGATCAGCGTCATGACGAGCATGACGGGATACGCCATGCCTTGCGACAGGAACCAGGTGATGCCGTTGAGTTCGGTAAAGCGTTGTCCTTGGGTCAGCCATACCAAAATCAAGCCGAATACAGTCAAACCCGTCGTGCCGACGGTTACCAAGCCCAAGAGCAGGCGTTCGTGGCTGAGTTTGGCGCACAACACCGAGCCGGCGGCGATGCCGATGGAAAATAGGGCGAGCATGAGGTTGAAGACGCTGTCGTTGCCGCCCAAATGGATTTGCGTGAAAGTCGGCAGTTGGGTGGTGTAAACCGAGCCGATAAACCAAAACCATGATATGCCGATGATGGATGTGAAAACGGAATCATATTGGGCGGTTTCGCGCAGGAGCGCGTGCGTACCTTTGACGATGTTCCATTCGATTTTCGTGTTGGGGGCTTTGGCGGGGACGTTAGGCATGAAGAAGCTGGTCAACGTGCCGCCGATGGCGACGAGCAATACTAAGATGCCGACGACGGAGGGCGGCAAGCCTGCGACGGACGTGCCTAAAATCTGACCGAACAAAATGGCGATGAATGTTCCTGATTCGATCAGGCTGTTGCCCATAATCAGCTCTTTGTCGTTGAGATAATCGGGCAGGATGGCGTATTTCAGCGGGCCGAACAACGTCGATTGCGCGCCCATGCAAAACAGGCAGATCAAGAGTAGCGGGGCGGACTGGATATAGAAGCCGAACGCCGCCACCGCCATAATGACGATTTCCAATACTTTGATCCATCGCGCCAAGACGGCTTTGTCGAATTTGGTGCTCAGTTGTCCCGACAGCGCGGAAAACAGGAAATAGGGCAGGATAAACAGCAGCGCACCCAAGTTCAGCATTTGGCTGGCGGGCAGAAAGTTGTTTTTGCCCAAACCGTAGAAGCTGATCATCACAAACAGCGCGGTTTTGAACATATTGTCGTTGAATGCGCCCAGAAATTGCGTGCCGAATAGTGGGGCGAAACGGCGGCTGGTCGGGAAATTCAGATTGTCTTTTTTGAGGCTCATTTTTCGGATTCTTGTTCTTCTTTTTCTATTTCGTTTTCAAGCAGCTTGTCGGTGGAATCGTCGTCCATCAGGATGCGGTGTGCCGGTCCTTCGAGATCGTCAAACTGCCCGTTTTTGCCCGACCACCAGAAAAAATAGCCGATGGCAAACGCCAAAATAATGCTGATGGGCACTAAGATAAACATACTTTCCATCACATCGCTCCGGTCAAATCGGTTAAGACAAAAGTCTGTCCCGATACGGTCAGATATTCGTTGCGCAGCGAGCCGACGGGGGCATCGTCAAAAAACAGTTCGATACGGTCTTTCACGACGCGCCAATATTGCGGAATCTCGGTTTGCCCGAAAGGCGCCAAAACCTCCGCCGCCACGCCTTCTTCACTTTGCAGCTTGACGGCGAAACGCCCGCTCTGCGGCTGAGTTTCGGATTCATCATCCGGCAGCATGATGAAAAAGCCCACATGGGCGCCTTGTTGCGTATGGATACTGAAATAGTGCATATCAAAGAATCTTAAAAGGCTGCCGCTGTTTTCAGACGACATAGTGAATACAAAAACTTTCTAAATGTAACAGTTTGACACGCCCCTGCAAAGGGCTTTACGCCCCCGCGTTCGACAGGCCGTCTGAAAACCAACCGTTTCCCTTTAAACATCAATATCTTCCTTTATCGCTTTCCGCCTGCTCCAAGTCAAACATTAAGCCAAGCAGCCGCCCCCGTTTTTTGCTAGAATAGCGCGGTTTACATTCATCAACCGATTTCAGACGACCCCGTCCAACCGGCGGCGGCAGAAACCACACGGAAAGCAATATTCATAAAGTTGCCCCATTCCGAATGTAGCGGTCATTTTTCTTTCATAGATTTTACGCCACCAACCGATACGGCCTGCCGCGCAGATGCCCGGCTCGAACCTCAAGCGCATCCACTATGCCTGCGGGAGATGTTTGGCGGTATATCCACGACAAAGAACAGATTGCCGATACTGCCCGCACAGGTCGTCTGAAACATCCAGGAGCCACAACAAATGACCCAAAAACTCATCTTAGTTTTGAACTGCGGCAGCTCATCCCTCAAAGGCGCCGTGCTGGATAACGACAGCGGCGAAGTCCTGCTCAGCTGCCTTGCCGAAAAACTCAACCTGCCCGACGCTTACATCACGTTCAAAGTAAACGGCGAAAAACACAAAGTCGACCTGTCCGCCAAGCCCGACCACACCGGCGCAGTTGAAGCGCTGATGGAAGAACTCAAAGCCCACGGCCTCGACAGCCGCATCGGCGCCATCGGCCACCGTGTCGTCAGCGGCGGCGAGTTGTACAGCGAATCCATCCTCGTTGACGACGAAGTTATCGCCGGCATCGAAAAATGTATTCCGCTCGCTCCGCTGCACAACCCGGCCCACCTTTTGGGCCTGCGTGCTGCACAAACCATTTTCAAAGGTCTGCCGAACGTTGTCGTATTCGACACCGCCTTCCATCAAACCATGCCTGAACACGCTTACAAATATGCTGTTCCACATGAATTGTATGAAAAATACGGCTTGCGCCGCTACGGCGCGCACGGTACCAGCTACCGCTTCGTTTCTGATGAAACCGCCCGTTTCCTCGGCAAAGACAAAAAAGACCTGCGCATGGTGATTGCCCACTTGGGTAACGGCGCGTCCATTACCGCCGTCGCCAACGGCGAATCACGCGATACCAGCATGGGCCTGACTCCGCTGGAAGGCCTCGTGATGGGTACGCGCAGCGGCGACATCGATCCCGCAGTCTTCGGCTTTCTCGCTGAAAACGCCAACATGACCATCACCCAAATCACCGACATGCTGAACAAAAAATCCGGCCTGCTCGGCTTGTCCGGCCTGTCCAATGACTGCCGTACCATCGAAGAAGAATCCGGCAAAGGCCATCCCGGCGCGAAACTCGCCCTGGACGTCTTCATCTACCGCCTCGCCAAATACATCGGCAGCATGGCTGTGGCAGCCGGCGGCCTGGACGTGCTCGTCTTCACCGGCGGTATCGGCGAAAACTCCGACATCATCCGCGAGCGCGTACTCGGCTACTTGGGCTTCCTCGGTCTGAAAGCCGACCACGAAGCCAACCTGAAAGCCCGCTTCGGTAACGCAGGCGTGATTACGACTGCCGACAGCGCAGCCGTCGCCGTTGTTATCCCGACCAACGAAGAATTGATGATTGCACACGACACCGCCCGTCTGAGCGGCCTGTAATACAGCGAGTCATCCGACAAAAAACCTGCCGAAAACGGCAGGTTTTTTGTTTGTGCTGCAAAAAAGCATGATTTGTCTGCATGACCCGCTTCGGGATTTTCTCTCCGCCGTCAAACGAAAGGGGAGAGTGTAGGTTTTTCTGCTTCGTATCCAACGATCCCCATCACGTTTTCCTCCCTTTCGGCAAGAGCCGCGATAAGTTGCTTTTCAGTAAAAAGGTCGTCTGAAAAACATTTTCAGACGACCTTCTCATCGCTATGGCTTCACAGGTTTCAAAGTCGGCAAAACCGTATCCCAAATCGCAAGGACTTCGGCTTCGCTGCGCTTCGTCCCGTCTTTCCTTTCCGCGCCAAACTGCATCATGATGCGCGGGTCGCCGCCGTCGCGCTCCCAAAAGAACATATATTTGTTGCCGCCCCATTTCACCAATTTTTCCTCGCCCGACATACCGTTGATGGTGCGTTTGCCTTGGCGGATGGTGCGGGTTAACGCTTTAATCAATAAACCTTTTTCTGGGTCGACTTTGCGTTGCAGCAACGTCGCTTCGCCCGCTTTCAACACATCGCCGTGCATGATTTCCAGACTCATATCGTGTTGCTTGGCAAATTCGACGGTGCTATGAACTTCAAACGGTTTTTTGCCGTCATCGGCGATAAAACCGCCTATCAGGCATATACCGTGTTTATTTGGCACTTCAAATTCCTGTCTGGTTTTCAATCCATTGAGGATTTCTTGACGGAATTTTTTCTCTATGGTGTTGATCGCTTCTTTCTCTTGGGCTTTCCAGTTGGCAGGGGCTTTACCGTTTTTGGCGGGAATATAGAAATAGCTGCGTACGATATAAGCGTCATTATTATCCAGCTTGAAATATAAATCGGCTTCGTAGGGCATACCTCTATTTTTAACGGTAATGCTATCTTCCCAGTCAAAATCATTGCGCGTTACCTGCATCATTGCCCGATCCGGAATCAGTGTACGGGTATCGACGACAATATCCGTTCCATCATAACCACTACGTTTAAACCTATTGATAGTCCTAACGTTTCTATCCCAATCATTAAACATGACCATCACGCTCCAGCCATTGTAATCAAGATGCGTACTGCCATGACGGCGTTTGGACGGCAGGCGTAATTGATAGCGACCGCTGCAATAGGGCTGTTCAGTCCAGTAGGCGGTATCGATGGCGGATTTGGTGACGGTCGGTGAAGTTTCTGCCGATGGGGAAACGGTGGGCGTGCAGGCTGCGACGGCAAGTATTAGAGACAGTGTAGTCAGACGGATGGACATAAATAAGCTCCGTGATAGATAGGGGTCGTCTGAAAGTATAGTTTATTCAGACGACCTTTGTCATAAAACGGGCTTGGCGGTATTTATCCGACATGGGCGGGCATTTCGCGCGTCCGTAAGATGGGCGGTATGTCGATAATGTCGGTAGGGAAAATGACGGTTTGGCTTTATAATCTGATTCATTCTTTTCAGGCAAACCATTATGGAACACGATTCAAACGAAACCATGCGCCTTTCCAAGCGTATGGCGCAATTGGGCTTATGCTCGCGCCGCGAGGCGGACAGCTATATCGAGCAAGGCTGGGTCAAGGTCAACGGGCAAACCGCCGTACTCGGTCAGAAAGTAACCGAACGCGACCGCATCGACCTTAACCGGCAGGCGCATGAAAAACAGGCGGAGCGCGTTACCATCCTGCTTAACAAGCCCGTCGGCTACGTCAGCGCGCAGGCGGAAAAAGGCTACAAATCCGCCGCCGAGCTGATTACCGCCGACAACCGTTGGGAAGGCGACGACAGCCGCATTCCGTTCAGCGAAAAACACAAATTCGGCTTGGCGCCGGCCGGTCGGCTGGACATCGATTCCGTCGGATTGCTGGTGTTGACGCAGGACGGCCGCATCGCCAAGCAGCTTATCGGCGAAAACAGCGGCAGCGAAAAAGAATATCTGGTGCGCGTGCGCGGCAAATTGGACGAAAAAGGGCTTGGCTTGCTCAACCACGGATTAAGTTTGGACGGCGAGAAACTGCGCCCCGCCAAAGTAGAATGGCAAAACGAAGACCAACTGCGTTTCGTGTTGAAACAAGGCAAAAAGCGGCAAATCCGCCGTATGTGCGAACTCGTCGGTTTGCGCGTCGTCGGGCTGAAGCGGATTCGGATGGGTAAAGTCAAACTGGGCAAACTGCCGCCCGGCAAATGGCGTTATCTGCGGGCAGACGAGTCGTTTTGATTGGATTTGAACTTGGGGATGACGGCAAGAGGTCGTCTGAAAACGTCACTGTATCCGTTTTATAAAGATAAGAATATGAATTTAGAAACCAAAATTCCGCCGCCGGCGGTATGTTTTATCTGCGCATTGCTGATGTATGCCTCTGCGCAAGTATCAGCGCTGGCAGGCATACTGCCGCGCTTTCCGATATTGCTGTCAGTTGTTTTGATGGCGTTTGGGACAGCGTTGGGCGTATCAGGTGTGTGGGCGTTTCGCCGTGTGCGCACGACCGTCAGCCCGTTCAACCCCGAACAAACCGAACACTTCGTTTCAGACGGCGTGTACCGTTTCAGCCGCAACCCGATGTATGCGGGCATGGGCTTGTGGCTGGTAGCATGGGCGGGACACTTGGCGCATCCGCTGCCGTGGCTGTTTTTGGCGGTATTTTCCGCCTATATGACGCGTTTCCAAATCATGCCTGAAGAACGCGTTTTGGCGCAGAAATTCGGTGCTGAGTATGAAGCGTACTGCCAACGCGTCCGCCGTTGGTTATAAAAGCGGAAACGTCAAATCGGGTATCGCCCCTGCGCCGATTGACTCGGATTGTGTGAATCCGCGATGGTTCGAATCAAACAAAAGGTCGTCTGAAACCCCAAAACAAGGTTTCAGACGACCTTTTTAGTCAACTGCCTGCGTCAAATTAATGATGACCGCAGCCGCATTCTTTTTTCATGTCGATAACCATGCGGCCGGTGATTTTGCCTTCGCGCATTTCTTGGAAAATCGCCGGAGCTTCGTCCAAGGCGCGCAGTTGGACTTTCGGTACGACCAAGCCTTCTGCGCCGAATTGGAAGGCTTCTTCCAAGTCTTTGCGCGTACCGACCAGCGAGCCGACCACTTCGATGCCGTCCAAGACCAGACGCGGGATGGACAAGTCCATAGATTCGGGCGGCAGACCGATGGCAACGACGCGGCCGCCTGCGCGGACGCAGTCCACGGCGGAGTTGAACGCGGCGGCGGATACGGCGGTAACAACGGCTGCGTGTGCGCCGCCGGTTTTTTCTTGAATCACTTTGGCTGCGTCTTCTTTGGCGGCGTTGATGACCAAATCTGCGCCGCTTTCTTTAGCGAATGCCAGTTTTTCATCATTGATGTCGATGGCGACGACGTGTGCGCCGAATACTTTTTTCGCGTATTGGACACCCAAGTTGCCCAAACCGCCCGCGCCGTAAACGGCAATCCATTGTCCCGGACGCACGCCGGAAACTTTCACGCCTTTGTAAGTGGTTACGCCGGCGCAGGTGATGCTGGAGGCTTGCGCGGGGTCGAGGCCGTCGGGCACTTTGACGGCGTAGTCCGCATCGACGATACAGTGGGTCGCCATGCCGCCGTCGGCGGTGTAACCTGCGTTCAATACGGAACGGCACAAGGTTTCGCGTCCGGTATTACAGTATTCGCACGAACCGCAGCTTTGGAACAACCATGCGATGCTGACGCGGTCGCCGACTTTCAGGGCGTTCGCGCCCGGAGCGACTTCTTTGACGATGCCGATGCCTTCGTGTCCCAACACGCGGCCCGGTTTTTCGCCGTAGTCGCCTGCCGCAACGTGCAAGTCGGTATGGCACACGCCGCAATATTCGACTTCAACCAACGCCTCGCCGTATTCCAACGGGCGCAGTTCGCGTTCTACAACTTCTACATCGCCTGCTACATTTTGATTCACAACAACTGCTTGCATCTTCATGGTGTTCTCCTTGGCATTCGTAAGAAATCCGTAAACGGTTGGGCGGGATAACGCCTTTCCTGTAAATGAGAATACTCCCCTTCATTTCGCCGTGTCAACACCCTATCTTTTTGAAAAATAAGAGATAAAATGTTATACCATAACATTTTATCTGCGTAAAAATATACCTGTTAAAGCGCTGAAAAATTCTTACACATATCATGTAAAAAAGGTCGTCTGAAAACTTTAAATATATTAACAAACGCGCTTCGTTTCCATACGGGGTCAAGCCTTATCGGTTTAAATTTCCTATTTTAGAAAATTACATATTTGGAATTTCGAGAACGTTATCATTTTTAGTGCTTGAACTGAAAGAGAAAAAATACTATCCTGTTTTCAGACGACGTTTGAGGAACGTCCAAAACCTAAGAAAGACAACCAAGGAGACAGCATCATGGCAAAAGATTTAAATGTGTTTGATAAAGAGTACGGCCTCTTGATTAACGGCGTGTGGACAAAACCCGGCGCGCTTTTGGATTCGTACAATCCCGCCAACGGCGAAGTATTGGCGAAATTCACCGACGCGACCGATGCCGATGTGGATGCCGCCGTCGCCGCCGCGCAAGAAGCGTTCAAAACATGGCGCAAAACCACCACCACCGAACGCGCCGCCATACTCAACAAAATCGCCGATGTGATTGACGACAACTTGGAATTGTTCGCCTTGCAGGAAACGCTGGACAACGGCAAACCCATCCGCGAAACCCGCGCTGCCGACATCCCGCTGGCTTCCGACCATTTCCGCTACTTTGCCAGCGTGATCCGCGGCGAAGAAGGTACTGCCACCCAGCTTGACTCCGAAGACCTGTCTATCGTCCTGCGCGAACCCATCGGCGTAGTCGGTCAGATTATTCCGTGGAACTTCCCCTTCCTGATGGCGGCTTGGAAAATCGCCCCCGCACTCGCCGCAGGTTGTACCATCGTTATCCACCCGTCTTCCAGCACTTCGCTGAGCCTGTTGTCGTTCGCCCAAAAAATCAACCATCTGCTGCCTAAAGGCGTGTTGAACATCATCACCGGACGTGGTTCTAAATCCGGCGAATACATGCTGCACCACAAAGGCTTCAACAAACTCGCCTTTACCGGTTCAACCGAAATCGGCCGCCACATCGGCATTGCCGCCGCCGAAATGCTGATTCCCGCTACCTTGGAGCTGGGCGGCAAATCCGCCAACATCTTCTTTGACGACATGCCGTTCGACAAAGCCCTCGAAGGCGCGCAAAAAGGTATTTTGTTCAACCAAGGCCAAGTGTGCTGCGCCGGTTCGCGCATCTTCGTACAAGAAGGCATTTACGACAAATTCGTCAACGCCTTGGCGGAAGAGTTTAAAAAAATCAAAGTCGGCCTGCCTTGGGAAGACGACACCCAAATGGGTTCGCAAGTCAATGCCGGTCAACTCGAGACCATTTTGAAATACGTCAAAATCGGCGAACAAGAAGGCTGCCGCATCATTACCGGCGGTAAGAAAATCGAAGGCGAATTGGGCAAAGGCGAATTTGTCGAACCGACCTTGATTGAAGCCGACAGTAACAACGCCCGCGTTGCCCAAGAAGAAATCTTCGGCCCGGTTGCTACCGTGATTAAATTCAAAACCGAAGAAGAAGTCATCAAAATGGCCAATGACAGCGAATACGGCTTGGGCGGTGCAGTTTGGAGCAAAGACATCAACCGTTGCCTGCGCGTTTCCAATGCGCTGGAAACCGGTCGCGTCTGGGTGAACTGCTACAACCGCCTGCCCGCAGGCGCACCGTTCGGCGGCTACAAAACTTCAGGTATCGGCCGCGAAACCCACAAAATGATGCTCGCCGCCTACACGCAGGTGAAAAACATCTACATTTCCACCCGCGAAGAGCGCGAAGGCTTCTATTGATTACCTGTTGAACATCGTTTATTGATGTAGAAAAAAGGTCGTCTGAAAATCCGGATTCGGGTTTCAGACGACCTTTTTTAAAATTTCATTCAGTTGTCATTACCTTATTGGGGTTCCAAGCCATAGTCGGTTCATTTGTTTTATCTAAATATAGAGCCTGCTATCAGCCTGCCGAACTCAACAGAGAAGACCGTATCCACATATTACTGTATCTACCTAGAAAAACTTTTCATGTATTAAACAAAAGATTTATGATACAGATGAAGTGCTATTGTGTTGATGTTTCAGGTGATACTAAATAACACGATGACCTAAAGCTAAATATTTTTATTTCTAAGGAAATTATCATGGATGGATATGAAATATTCAAGATTAAACTTGACAAAATGCAAACTGATGAAGAAATCAAAAAAGCTCTCGAAGAACAAAATAGAAAATATGATATTTGGTTGATTAAGAATCAAAACGGCTTTGTATTGAATGTAGATGTATCACAAAGCTCCAAAAACTACCCTAAGCTTCATAAAGCATCATGTTCATGGACTGGTGAAGTATCTAAAGACTATTTTAAAGTTTGTTCAAATAGTATTTTCGAGTTAGAAAATTATTCAAAAAGATATTACAAACCTCAAGAAGAGGCGATTTATCCATGCAAAAAATGTAATCCTGATATAGGAAATATTCCATTTCAAACGATTTCTCTCCAATCTTTGGAAAATGATTTAGATCAACTTAATCAACGCTTGGAAGCTGCCTCGACTGAGGTGGTCAAAACCAAAATCCAACGTCTGATTACCGCTCGCAAAGGTCAAGGCGAATTCAGGGATAGTGTATTGAAACTGTATCCTCAATGTCCCATCAGTGATGTAGATATGCCCGAATTGCTGATTGCCAGCCATATCAAGCCTTGGCGCGATTGCAATGATGATGAACGACTAGATCAGTATAACGGTCTGATGCTTGCCCCAAATATTGATGCCTTGTTCGATAGAGGGCTAATTACGTTTAAATCAGATGGTAAAATCCGTACTAGTAAAATGCTTTCTGAAGCAAACATATTCCGGCTCGGTATTTCGCTTGACATGGAATTAGAAATCCATCCTGATAGTGAAAAATACTTTGAGTGGCATCGAAAAAAAATATTTAAGCCTTAACAAACTCCTCCTATATCAGTAAAAAGAAACCGTAGGTCAAGTATTTATACCTTATATTTTCTCACAACAGTTTATTGGACATAAATACCCGACATACACACCACTGAACATCGTTTATTGATGTAGACAAAAGGTCGTCTGAAAATCCGGATTCGGGTTTCAGACGACCTTTTTGTGTTGAGTAGCATTCTGATGAATATAGTAGATTAAATTTAAACCAGTACGGCGTTGCCTCGCCTTAGCTCAAAGAGAACGATTC
>CAUVJL010000081.1:0-12324 GCA_963552075.1 uncultured Neisseria sp. | reverse complement strand
CGATTCACTTGGTGCTTCAGCACCTTAGAGAATCGTTCTCTTTGAGCTAAGGCAAAGCAACGCCGTACTGGTTTAAAGTGAATCCACTATACAAATCGACCAGACCCATCGATTGATTTTGCCTTACCCTTTCCCTCTTGATACTCAAAGCATTCTAAACAACAAAAATATTTTCAGACGACCTCCTACCCGCTTTGGTAAAATGCACCACACCATAACCCACCCCTTCCACACTCCCGACCAACTGCCCATGACCAACCAGCGCATCAACCACGAACCCGTCTTCCTGCTTGCTTCCGCCCCTTGGCGCGAGAGCAGTTTGTGGGTGGAAGTGTTCAGCCGCCGTTACGGGCGCGTAGCTTTGCTGGCAAGAAGTGCGCGTAAGCGGCAAAGCGAGTTGCGCGGCGTGTTGGTGCCGTTTGTACCGGTCAGCGCCTCTTGGTACGGTTCGCAAGAGTTGAAAACGCTGCATCGTGCAGAGTGGATAGGCGGCTGGCCGCAACCGCAAGGCAGGGCTTTGTTCAGCGGCCTGTATATCAACGAACTGATGCTCAAGCTGACAACCCGCGAAGACCCGATACCCGAGCTTTACGACGCGCTGGAAGCGGTGATGCGGGCGGTATGCGGCGAAAACAGCCATACCGCCGCGCTGCGACGCTTTGAATGGACTTTACTCAACCGCTTGGGATTCGCGCCCGATTTGTTCCACGATGGCAACGGCGAAGCAATCCGTGCCGAAGAAACCTACTGGCTGACGCCTGAAAACGCGGTCGTCCCCATTGAAGAAGCCGAACGCTTCAATCCGCGCAACCATGGTGTTGCCGTCGGCGGCAACATCTTGATCCAGCTGCGCGAAGGCGATTTCACCCATCCCGAAAGCCTCGGGCAGTCGCTAAAAATCACGCGCCTGCTGATTGACAACCTCCTGCCCGAAGGCATTAAATCCAGACAGGTTTTACAACAGCTCCAGCAATTCAGTTTCGGCGTTTAACTTTTTCAGACGACCTTTTCCATCGGCAGGTCGTCTGAAAATCCAAAGAAAGGACACATCATGCTCTTAGGCGTAAACATCGACCACATCGCCACCGTTCGCAACGCCCGCGGTACGACCTATCCCAGCCCTGTGGAAGCGGCATTGGTCGCGGAAACGCACGGTGCGGATTTGATTACCATGCACCTGCGCGAAGACCGCCGCCACATCAAAGACGCGGACGTGTTCGCCGTTAAAAACGCCATCCGCACACGCCTGAACCTTGAAATGGCGTTGACCGAAGAAATGCTGGAAAACGCGCTTAAAGTCATGCCGCAAGACGTGTGCATCGTGCCTGAAAAACGTCAGGAAATCACGACCGAAGGCGGTTTGGACGTATTGGCGCAACAAGAAAAAATCGCCGAGTTCACCAAAATCCTGACCGACGCAGGCATCCGCGTCTCGCTCTTCATCGATGCCGACAACGAGCAAATCCAAGCCGCCCATGATGTCGGCGCACCCGTTATCGAACTTCACACCGGTGCATACGCCGATGCACACAGCCACGCCGAACAAATCAAGCAATTCGAGCGTCTGCAAAACGGCGCGCATTTTGCCAGCGATTTGGGCTTGGTCGTCAACGCCGGACACGGCCTGACCATACACAACGTTACCCCCATCGCCCAAATCCTCGCCATCCGCGAGCTGAACATCGGGCATTCGCTGATTGCCCAAGCCCTCTTCCTCGGCCTGCCCGAAGCCGTCCGCCAGATGAAGGAAACCATGTTCAGGGCAAGACTGCTGCCTTGATAGGCGACACCCACCTTTTCAGACGACCTTCTCTCAACAAGGAGACCACCGCATGATTTACGGCATAGGCACAGACATCGTTTCCCTCAAACGCATCATCCGCCTGAGCAAAAAATTCGGACAAGCGTTTGCCGAGCGCATCCTTACGCCCGAAGAGCTGCTCGAATTTCCGCAAGCAGGCAAGCCCGTCAACTACCTCGCCAAACGCTTTGCCGCCAAAGAAGCCTTCGCCAAAGCCGTCGGCACAGGCATACGCGGCGCGGTTTCCTTCCGCAACATCGGCATCGGACATGACGCATTGGGCAAACCCGAATTCTTCTACGCCCCCGCTCTGTCGAAATGGCTGGAAGAACAAGGCATCAGCCACGTCAGCCTCAGCATGAGCGACGAAGAAGACACCGTGTTGGCATTCGTCATTGCCGAAAAATAAGACAATACCCATCGGCAGGTCGGATACTTAAATCCGACCTTTCCGAATTTTCAGACGACCTTTCTCCCCATTCTCATGACCCAAGACACCCGCCCCCTTATCCGCGTCGTTGCCGGCATCCTGCTCAACCAAGACGGCGACTACCTGCTCAGTTCCCGCCCCGAAGGCAAGCCCTATGCCGGATATTGGGAATTTGCCGGCGGCAAAGTCGAAGCGGGCGAAACCGACTTCCAAGCCCTAGAACGCGAGTTTGAAGAAGAACTCGGCATCCGCATCCTCGCCGCCACGCCTTGGCTGACCAAAATCCATTCCTACGAACACGCCCGCGTCTGCCTGAAATTCCTATGGGTAAACCCCGACCAATGGACGGGTGAACCCCAATCCCGCGAAGGACAAGCTTGGTCGTGGCAAAAAGCGGGCGATTTCAACGTTGCCCCCATGTTGCCCGCCAACGGTCCGCTGCTGCGCGCCCTCTCCGTCCCCCGCCAGCTTCAAGGTCGTCTGAAAACCGGTTTGCACGGACAAAACCGCAGCGGCGAATACCGCGTCGCGCCCTACTCCCTAGCTGAACCGCACCACTCCAACATCCTCATCTCAGAAACCGAACTGCGCAAACTCGGCAAGCTGCCCCAAGCCCAAAGCGTTTGGGTGTCGGTACACACCCGTGAACAATGGCAGCGCGTACAAGATGCCGACGTCGTCGTTTGGCAAGTCAACAACGAAGCAAGCGCACGACAAGTGCTTGAAATATTAGAACAAGGTGTATCCGTTCCGCTGGTTGTCGCCGCGCCCGAAACACTGGTTTCAAGCTACCGAGACCGCTGGCTCTCGACAGGCGCACACGCCGTCCTGACCGACAACGACACCGAGGTCGTCTGAAATGGACAAAAACCGCAAACTCCTCCTCGCAGGCGTCCTCCTCATCCTCTTCGCCGCCGCCAAACTCCTGCTGTTAGACTGGTGGCAAAAACAACAGCCCCAAGCCCGCGCCGCCGAGTGCGACCTCATCAAAGGCTGCACCCTGCCCGACGGCTCGCACGTCCGCTCCACCCCCATCAGCCACCGCTCCGCCTTCGACATCACCGTCGAAAACACCCCGACCGAAACACAACAAGTCAGCATCAGCTTCAGCATGAAAGACATGGACATGGGCTTCAACCGCTATATGCTCCAACAACAATCCCCGCGCACTTGGCAAGCGCACCAAATCCACCTGCCCGTCTGCGTCGAAGGCAGACGCGACTACATCGCCGACATCACCATAGGCGGACAGACTTTTCAGACGACCTTTACCGCCCAGTAAGTGTTCTACGCGTATTCAAACAGGAAAACTTTTGCACGGGTTCAATTTCAATCAGAAACCTGAAAAGAGTACCTATAACATGAAAGCGATTGTTTAGATGTTTTTCACACTAAACAATCGCTTTCTTCAGGTTTGTACAACATAAAACCATGCCGGTTTATATTTAATTCCCCATCAAGCCGATAAGCTAAAAATCCCATTAAAATCAACATATCAATTCCATATTCAATATATTGGGATTCCGCCATCAAGCCGTTTATAGTGGATTAAATTTAAATCAGAACAAGGCGACGAAGCCGCAGACAGTACAGATAGTACGGAACCGATTCACTTGGTGCTTCAGCACCTTAGAGAATCGTTCTCTTTGAGCTAAGGCAAAGCAACGCCGTACTGGTTTAAAGTTAATTCACTATACAATCCGCCTCCTTTATTCTTTATCCCTAACCCATCCCCCGCGCCGACAAACGTAAAAGAAACAGATGCTGCACATTATCCAATCATGCCCTAGCCTCTTCAAAACAAATGAAAATATTAAAAACCCACCCACATCGCAATCTAATACTTCCCAATCTCCCTATTTAAGTTTGCTTATCAATAAAAACAGACAAAGCAGCCCAAGAATATTCAAAAAATATCTTTGAATTCAATATTTATATCAAGCCTTCATTATAAAAATAATATAAACACCCCATTTATTAATTATATTACTGTCAACACTCTGATTTTGTGCTATATTGTGACGAAATAACCATTATTCAGAAATTGAGAAGAAAATTTATGAAAACCACCTCCGACTTCATCCGCGACGACATCAAATCCATGTCCGCCTACCGAATTGCCGACTTGCCCGAAGGCTTCATCAAGCTGGATGCAATGGAAAGTCCGTATCATCCGTTTGCCCGTTTCCCCGAGCTGTCAAACGAATGGCTGCGGCTGATTGCCCGAGCGCCGATTCATCTTTACCCCAATCCCGCCGCCAGCGGGCTTCAGGAAACTTTAAGAAAAGCCTTCAACATTCCTGAATCTGCCGCCATCGCTTTAGGAAACGGATCGGACGAGTTAATCCAATTCATGACCCTGCTCGTTGCCCAATCTGGCGCGACCATGCTGGCGGTTGAACCGAGTTTCGTGATGTATCGGCACAATGCCGAGCTGTACGGCATGAATTATGTCGGCGTACCGCTCAATGAAGATTTCACGCTTGATTTGCCTGCCGTTTTATCCGCCATCGACAAACATCAGCCCGCGTTGATTTTCATCGCCTACCCGAACAATCCGACAGGCGTATGCTTCCGCCGCGAAGAAGTCGAAGCCATTATCCGTGCGGCACGCGGTATCGTCGTTGTCGATGAAGCATACGGCGCATTCAGCCGCGACAGTTTTCTGCCGCAGGCGGGCAGCGTTGAAAATCTGGTCGTGATGCGCACCATCAGCAAAATCGGTTTTGCCGGACTGCGCATCGGCTATGCGGCAGGAAGCCCCGCCGTAATGGGTGAGCTGGCGAAAATCCTGCCGCCCTACAATATGAACCAATTAAGCTTGGCGACCGCCAAATTCGCCCTGCAACACCACGACACGATTCAGACGACCATCGATATTTTGAAAACCGAACGCGAACGCGTTTTCAGCGGATTGTCCGCCATAGGTCGTCTGAAAGCCTTCCCCAGCGAAGCGAATTTCATTACCGTGCGCGTTCCCGATGCAGACGCATTGTTTAACACGCTTAAAGAAAACCGCATCCTGATTAAGAAACTCCACGGCACGCATCCGCTTTTGGCGCAGTGCGTCCGCATTACCATCGGCAGTCCCGAGCAAAACGATGCCGTACTGGACATTATCCGCAAGCTTTATGCCTGATTTTTTAAAACCTCACAGAGAGTAAACCTATGACCATCACTCAACTCCACCTTGCCAATTTCCTGCAGCTTGTCGAAGAAGCAGGCTCACTGACCAAACTTGCCCGCAAATGCGGTTACGACAACGCAGCATCCCTGTCCCAACTGAAACGCCGCCTTGAAGAGCAGGCAGAAGACGAAAAAGCGCGCGGTATCCGCCCCAGCCTTGCCGCCAAACTCGAAGCCGGCATGCACAAACGCAAAGGCTGGTTAAACCGCGACCACAGCAAAGACAAAGAAAAAGCCGCAGCCGCCGAAGCCGCCCGCCAAGAGCGTGCCGCCCAAGCAGCCGCAGCCGCCGCACCGGCATTCCATATGCCCGCAGAAGGCCGCGCAGTCAGCATCACCCGCAACACCACCGAAACCCAAATCACCCTCAGCCTCAACCTCGACGGCACCGGACAATACCGTTTCGACACCGGCGTACCCTTCCTTGAGCATATGCTTGCCCAAGTCGCCCGCCACGGCATGATCGACCTCGACATCACCTGCAAAGGCGATTTGCACATCGACGACCACCACACCGTCGAAGACATCGGCATCGTACTCGGACAAGCCCTGAAACAAGCCTTGGGCAGCAAAGCCGGCATCCGCCGCTACGGCCATGCCTACGTTCCGCTTGACGAAGCCTTGAGCCGCGTTGTCATCGACCTCTCCGGCCGCCCCGGACTCGTGTACAACATCGACTTCACCCGCGCCCTCATCGGACGTTTTGACGTTGACCTGTTCGAAGAATTCTTCCACGGCGTCGTCAACCACAGCATGATGACCCTGCACATCGACAACCTCAGCGGCCACAACGCCCACCACCAAGCCGAAACCGTATTCAAAGCCTTCGGCCGCGCCCTGCGCATGGCAGCAGAATACGATCCTCGTATGGCAGGACAAACCCCGTCCACCAAAGGCACCTTGAGCGACGAATCCGTTGCCGTTGAAGTTACCGTTGAAGAAGAAGCGCAAAGCGAAGCGTAATCCGCTTTAAAAAAGGTCGTCTGAAAACCGGAAAACAGGTTTTCAGACGACCTTTGCGTTTGCAGCAGGCATTGTTCCAAACAGCAATCGGCAAAAACATCGCAAATGAAAGCAGAGAGCGTCCGCCCCCACCCTCTTTCCCGCATCGATGTAAATCCATTTTAAATCGCAGGCAACCCAAAATAAAAATCCATAGTTCAAATCTCACCCACAGATTCCGCTCTTCAAAAGCATCTCGTCAAACCACGCACCCTGTGTCCCTATCATTACCCACAAACCCCAAAAGGTCGTCTGAAAACAGGCATAACAAATTTTCAGACGACCTCCGATTTGTCAAACCCGCCCGATTTATGGGAAAATCGCACGATTGAATTTAACGAAGGGCGACACCGTGTTAGACAGAGAAGGCTATCGCCCCAATGTCGGTATCATCTTAATCAACAACCGCAACGAAGTCTTTTGGGGCAAGCGTGTGCGCGAACATTCTTGGCAGTTTCCGCAAGGCGGCATCAAGCCGGGCGAAAGCCCCGAAACCGCCATGTACCGCGAGCTGTACGAAGAAGTCGGGCTATTGCCGCAACACATCAAAATCGTCGGCCGCACGCGCGACTGGCTGCGTTATGACGTGCCGAGCCACTGGGTACGCCGCGAATGGCGCGGTTCGTATCGCGGGCAGAAGCAGATTTGGTATCTTTTGCGGCTGGTCGGGCGCGACAGCGACATCAATCTGCGCGCCTGCCACCATCCCGAATTTGACGGCTGGCGTTGGCACCAATATTGGGCTCCCGTTGACGAAGTGATTGATTTCAAACGCGACGTTTACTTGGGGGCATTGAAAGAACTCTCCTCCCGCTTCCTGCGCGGCATGGAAAGCTACGAAGACTTTACCGCGCGCCTGCCTTTTGACAACCGATAAAACAACGAAACGCAACGCTTTCAGGTCGTCTGAAAGCGTTGTTCTTCCTTTCAGACGACCTCTTCCCCTATGACTAAAAACAACCAATACAGCGAATCCAGCATCACCGTCCTCAAAGGCTTGGAGCCGGTCAAAGAACGTCCCGGCATGTACACCCGCACCGACAGCCCGACCCACATCTGCCAAGAAGTCATCGACAACGCGGCGGACGAGGCGTTGGGCGGTTTCGCCACTGAAATCGACGTGCGCATCCACGACGACGGTTCGCTTTCCGTGCACGACAACGGACGCGGCATTCCCGTCGGGCTGCACCCTGTCGAAGGCGTACCCGTGGTCGAACTCGTGTTTACCCGTCTGCACGCGGGCGGTAAGTTCAACAAAAAAGACGGCGGCAGCGCGTATGCCTTTTCAGGCGGCCTGCACGGCGTGGGCGTATCCGTGACCAACGCCCTCTCCTCCCGCCTTGAGGTAACCGTCAAACGCGAAGGCAAAATCCACCGCATCGTGTTTGCCGGCGGCGACGTGGTCGAACCGTTGGCGGAAGTGGGCAAATGCGCCGTCAAAGACAGCGGCACCGAAGTGCGCGTTTGGCCGGACGGCAAATATTTTGAAAGCCCGAATTACAGCATCCCCGAACTCGAACGCCTGCTGCGCGCCAAAGCCGTGCTGCTGCCGGGCGTGCGCGTTTCCCTGACCCGCCCGGTCAAAGGCGAAGACGAAGCGCACACCCAAACCTGGCACTACCCCGACGGTCTGAAAAGCTATCTGACCGACCTGATTGCCGACGCACAGGAAGCCGTACCGCTGTTCTCCTGCGAAAACTACATTTCAGACGACCACAACGGCGATTTCAGCATCGGCGAAGGCGCCGCGTTTGCCCTGACCTGGCTGGAAGAAGGCTCGTGCGCCAACGAAAGCTACGTCAACCTTATCCCCACCCCGCTGGGCGGCACGCACGAAGCGGGCTTGAAACAAGCCGTGTTCAACGCCGTCAACAACTTCATCAATCTGCACAACCTCTTGCCGCGCGGCGTGAAAGTGCAAAGCGACGACGTGTTCGGCAAAACCGCCTTCGTCCTCTCCGCCCGCGTCCTCGACCCGCAGTTCCAAGGCCAGACCAAAGACAAGCTGACCAACCGCGACGCGCTGAAACTTGTCGCTGCCGTATCGGGCGACCCTTTGGAATTGTGGCTGAACCAAAACGTGGACTTCGGCAAAAAAATCGCCGAACTCGCCATCCGTCAGGCACAAGCGCGGATGCGTTCGGTTAAGAAAATCGAAAAGAAAAAAGGCAGCGGCGTCGCCGTCCTGCCCGGCAAACTGACCGACTGCGAAAGCGAAGACATCCGCGAAAACGAACTCTTCCTCGTCGAAGGCGATTCCGCCGGCGGCTCCGCCAAACTCGCCCGCGACAAAGCCACCCAAGCCATCCTGCCCCTGCGCGGCAAAGTGCTCAACAGCTTCGAAGTCCACCCCGACCAACTCTTCGGCAACGCCGAAATCCACGACATTTCCGTCGCCATCGGCGTCGATCCGCACGGCATCAACGACAATCCCGACTTAAGCGGCCTGCGCTACGGCAAAATCGCCATCCTGTCCGATGCCGACGTGGACGGCTCGCATATTCAAGTTTTGCTGCTGACCCTGTTCTACCGCCACTTCCCGAAACTGGTCGCCGACGGACACATCTACGTTGCCCAGCCGCCGCTGTTCCGCGTCGATGTCAACGCACAAGGCAAAAGCAAACCTGCCCGCAAATTCTATGCCCTCGACCAAAACGAACTCGACAGTATTTTAGAACGGCTGCAAAAAGAAGGTGTCAAAGAAACCGCCTATTCCATCAGCCGTTTCAAAGGCTTGGGAGAGATGAACCCCGACCAGCTCAAAGACACCACCATGCACCCCGACACCCGCCGCCTGTTGCAGGTGCAAATCCCCGAAGGCGCGGATGACGAAACACGCGACATCTTCGTCAAACTGATGGGCAAAGGCGAAGCTGCCGCCCGCCGCGCATGGATGGAACGCGAAGGCGATACGGCTCAATTAGATATTTGACGCCGTTGGTTTGAAAAGCAAAAAGGTCGTCTGAAAGCCAATCGTTTCAAACCATCATCTTAAGGACATTCATAAATGGTACGCCTTACCTCATCCCTATTGTTACTTATCACCGGTCTTTCACTTACCGCTTGCGGTTCTAGCATTGATTACGACCGCCAAGGATTGGAACGCAGCCAACAAATGTGGCAGCAGCGCTTGGACAGCCTTCCAATCGGCGCAACTGAAGCGCAACTGCGCGACTGGCAAAACAAATACGGATTAAAACTGGCGTTTCAAGAACCTGACCATTATTACAGTTCCAACCTGCCCGAAGGCCATTTCCCCGTAAAAAAACATTGGTCCAAATTCAGCCCTTGCGATGCTTTTTTCTTATCTTTGACCATCCAAACCAACGAGCAAAAGCAAGTGGTTAAAAAAGAACTGAAAGCCTTGGGCAGCTGCATATAAACTGTCTATGATTCAGGTCGTCTGAAATTTAAAATCCGTTTTTCAGACGACCCGGACCTCGGATTTAAACTTTATCCATCATCAACATAAACCAACGCTCATCAATAAAGACCACAACATGAATTATCGCGAAATTATTAATGAACTAAATGAAAACCTACATGCATTTCCCGAAGCTGAAACCGTGTTTTCCGACAAGCAGCCATGGTTGAAAGAACATTTTCTGCCTTGTATCAGTATCGACTTAGTGGAAATCAATCCCGAATGGAAAGGCATAACGCTGCATTTGATCAATCCGCAGGAACCGGGCGACGGCTTAATCGGCGAGCTGACGCAGTTCGCCCATAATGAATTTATCGGAATTAACTGGCTTTCATTCCGCTTGACTGAAGACAACCGTTACGAATTTTTGGGTGACGAGCGTTATTTTCTCCGCAGTCCGGCCAACAAACATTTGCTGACCGATCCGTATTTGGAAAAAGATTTTGCCGAAAACCTGAAAAACTATGCCGAACATAAAAAAGCATTTCAGGAAAAAACAGGGTATTACGGTGGAGAGCCCTATTACAGCGAGTATGACGGATTATTTCTGAACAGCTTGGGTGGAGAACGCATTGAAAGCAGCAACTGGTCAACCTCAGACGACATCCCGTCTGCTTACAAAATGACGCAAGACGAAGACGGGAACGTCACCATTACCCACAATGGCAATCGTTTTTACCATATCGCCTCAGCTTGCGGCTATTCCTATTCCCATGGCGCAGACAATATTGTCATGCTGTACGAGCCGATCAGCAGACTTGTTCTATTTACTTACGATTGGACATAAACCATGAGCGAATTAAACGACCAAGCCTACGACACCATTTGCCGGCTTTGCGAACAAGGCGACACATTGGCGGAAGACGGGCAATACGCCGAAGCACTCGACCTTTATTGGCAGGCATGGGATTTGTTGCCCGAACCGAAAACCGACTGGGAAGCAGCAACATGGATTCTGGCAGCCATCGGCGATGCGGATTTTTTGAGTGGCGATTTTGCCGCCGCGCACGAGCATTTAAGCCACGCCATGTATTGCCCGGACGCAATCGGCAACCCGTTTTTGCATTTGCGTTTAGGACAGGCGCAGTTTGAACTGGGCAATATGGAACGCGCTGCTGACGAGTTGATGCGCGCCTACATGGGTTTGGACGACGAAGCGTGGCTGGATGAAGACCCGAAATATCTGGATTTCTTAGCCACCGTGGCAGAAGGCATTGAAAACCACAGCCGAAAAAACCACTAGTGCAATATAGGCTGCGCCCTGTTTTTCAGACGACCCGAACTTCAAACCAGTTATATAGTGGATTAAATTTAAATCAGGACAAGGCGACGAAGCCGCAGACAGTACAGATAGTACGACAAGGCGAGGCAACGCCGTACTGGTTTAAAGTTAATCCACTATAAAAGGTCGTCTGAAAACCGGTCCCACCTAAAACTCAAAAGGAATCCATCATGTACACTTGCACTTCCTGCGGCGAAAAACATGAAGACATGCCGGCGCTCTGCTTTGCCACTCCAGATCCCTATAATCAACTCAGTGAAGAAGAACGCATTGCTTATCAAGCGGAATGCGATTCTGATTTCTGCATCATCCGCTATCCCGACCAAACCGACCGCTTTATCCGCGCGGTGCTGCTTATTCCGATTATCGGGCATGAGGAAACGCTGGAATACGGCGTGTGGGTATCCGTCAGCGAAAAGAGTTTTAACGACTATCAAAGCGACTTTCACGACAATCCGGAAAACGTCGTTTATTTCGGCAGGATATGCAACTGGCTGCCCCCTTACGAACCCGACACCTTCGGCCTGCACTGCAATGTCGTTACCCAGTCCGACAACCGACGTCCTTTGCTGCAACTGCATCAAGGCAGTGAACATCCGCTGGTACGCGACTTTTATCACGGCATAGAATATGCCGAAGCGCAAGCAAGGATAGAGGCGGCATTCGGTGCAGACTATTAAGGACCAAATGGCAAACCGCCCTCTATTGAACGGAACCATGTCCGACGGCTCCCGCCTGTTCCTGCAACTGCCGCAAACCTGCCCGCCGTCGAGCCTTCTGCGGCAAATTGTCCGCTTAGGCGGAATCCTTACCGCCTTCGTTTCTGATGAAATAACAGGCGAAACGTGGATAGATTTCGGTTACAAGGGCTGGAAGTTCAGTATTCACAATCCATATGGTGAATATTGGTTTTTTGCCGAAAACAGCGAATGCCCCGAAGCTATATTACAATCTGTGATTCAGGTCGTCTGAAATCCAAAATCCGGTTTTCAGACGACCTCAAATAAGGATCAACATGAAATACAAAGACCTACGCGACTTCATCACCATGCTCGAACAGCAGGGCAAACTCAAGCGCGTCGCGCATCCCGTTTCCCCGCATTTGGAAATGACCGAAATCGCCGACCGCGTGCTGCGCGCCGAAGGGCCGGCGTTGCTGTTTGAAAACCCGATTAAGCCCGACGGTACGCACTACGATT
>CAUVJL010000080.1:0-12396 GCA_963552075.1 uncultured Neisseria sp. | reverse complement strand
AATCGGTTCCGTACTATCTGTACTGTCTGCGGCTTCGTTGCCTTGTCCTGATTTAAATTTAATCCACTATAAATGGCAAAAGCGGTTCGGATTGCCGTTTATCATACTTTAAAAACGGCGTTTTGGCACATGGGCGGCAGGCAGCCCTCACGCCCTGAAAACAAAGATTCAGGCAAAATAGCCGATTTCAAGTATTGTAAAATAAACCATATGCCCATATAGTGAACCCCATTAGAACTCTGAAAACAATCATGCAAACCGTTACGATGTACACAGGCGCGTTCTGCCCCTACTGCACCATGGCTAAAAAGCTGCTGCATTCGCTGGGCGTCGCCGAAATCAACGAAATCCGCGTCGACCGCAGCCCCGAAGCCTTTGCCGAAATGCAGCAGCTTTCCGGGCAGCGCAGCATACCGCAAATTTTCATCGGCGATACCCACGTCGGCGGTTTTACCGATTTGTACGGCCTGCACCGCGAAGGCAGGCTGGATTCTTTATTAAACCCGTAACTTTAAACCCAACTAGGAAAACAAAATGAGCGAAGAATTGCAACCCGTATTCAGCATTGAGCGCCTGTTCGTCAAAGACCTGTCTTTGGAAGTGCCAAACGCCCCCCAAATCTTCTTGGAACAAGGCGAGCCTGAAGTCGATATGCGCGTTTCCACCAACAGCGAGAAGCTGGAAGACGGCTACTACAACGTTGACGTAACCGTTACCGTAACCGCCAAACTCAACGCCGAGCGTACCATGTTCCTCAACGAAGTGACCCAAAGCGGCATCTTCCGTTTGGAAAACATCCCTGAAGAAGACGTTCAACTGCTCTTAGGCGTAGCCTGCCCGAACATCCTCTTCCCTTACGCTCGCGAAGCCATTTCCACCAGCGTAACCCGCGCCGGCTTCCCGCCCGTACTGCTCGCTCCGATCAACTTCGAAGCCATGTACCAGCAACAACAAGAAGGCAACGCATAATCCGCGTTCCCTGTTTGTCAAAAGGTCGTCTGAAAAATGTTTCAGACGACCTTTTTGTATGGCGGATTTCAATAACACGATACTTTGTTTGCCCGTTATAGTGGCTTAACTTTAAACCGGCACGGCGTTGCCTCGCCTTAGCTCAAAGAGAACGATTCTCTAAGGTGCTGAAGCACCAAGTGAATCGGTTCCGTACTATCTGTACTGTCTGCGGCTTCGTCGCCTTGTCCTGATTTAAAGTTAATCCACTATATTTGCGTTTGAGGCGGTGTGGGGCGGTTGATGGGTATTTTCTGTTTTGTTCATCGTAAACCCTTGTGGGTGTGATGAAGCGGATGAACAAAAAAAGGAGGCAATCCCCCACAGGATTGCCCCAATACCTCAAATCAGAGATTTACGCTTCACAAACAATACAGGCTTTCGCCTGCGGCTTTACCTGCACGGCTCAACTCCGTGCGGGTAAACTTTTGTTCCGAGGGAGTGAGTCTCGAAACATCCACTTGCAAGCTGGAAGCTTGCAGTAGGAAACCAGAGTATCAAATCTTACCGGTACGGCTGTAATTTGATGTAACGAAATTTACGCGAAAAATTTGGGTTTACCAAGTGGTTTACATTATTTTTTTATGTAAAATATATATTTATAATATTCCAATATTTATAAAAAATCTAAAATATAATTCTATTAATTTTAAATTTTTATAAATATTAAAATTATATTTTTATAAATTTGGCATTATATTCTTTAATGGATGGCTGATGCAATTGATTTTTTAAAAATGTTATTTTATAACGCTTTGATTTTAAATTAAATTAAATTTAATATGTTAATTAAAATTTTGCATCATATTTATGTTTTACGGGAAATACGCCGGTTTTTTCCTCTGTTGCCCGTTTAATGGGGTTGAATATCCAGTTTATCCAAAGAGTTAATGTGAAAAATTCTCAATTGAAGATTTGTTACTATCGTTGTTAATTTTCGATTTAATAGAAATGATAAAAGCCCGAATATGACGGGCTTTGCTTTTTGTTGTAACTGTATGTAATTCAATAAAATCCCTGTTCGCCTTCGGGACGGGTTTTGAAGCGTTTGTGCAGCCAGAAATATTGCTCGGGATTTTCCCTTGCCCGCGCTTCGATAAAGTCGTTCATGCGTTGGGTGTCGGCTACAACGTCGTCTGAAGGGAAGTTTTCCCATGCCGGATAGAAACGCAGCGTAACGGTGTTGTCGGCATTGCGCGTAGGGATGGCAGGAATGACTTTGGCTTTCGTCATACCGGCGATGCGGCTTAAGCCTGTAATCGTGGCGGTGGGGATGCCGAAGAAGTTGACGAAGATGGAGTCGTTGCGGCCGAAATCCTGGTCGGGCAGGTAAAGGAAGGGGGCATCGCTTTTGCGCAGTTGCTTGATAATCGCGCGCAGGCCTTCGGTGCGGCCGATGAGGAAGACGTTGTTGTAGCGGTGGCGGCCTTTGAGGATTTGTTCGTCCAACGCTTTGTTTTTTTGGTGCGAATACATGCTGGTCAGCGGCACGTCCTGATTGAGGGTGTAAACCGCCATTTCAAATGCGGTGAAATGCGGATAAAGCAGGATGACTTTTTCGCCCGCCGCGAGCGCGTCGTCAAGATGGTGTTTGTCTTGATAATGCACGAGTTTGCGCAGCCTTTCGGCAGGCGCGTACCAATACAGGCCGTATTCGAGCATCAGCTTCGCCATGTGCTGAAAATGGCGTTTGAGCACGGCTTTGCGTTTGTCTTCGCTCCATTCGGGAAAGCATTTTCTAAGGTTGGTCTCGCCGACTTTGCGGCGCGGTTTGACGGCGTAATAGGCAAGGATGCCCACTGCGTCGGCGATTTTGTGTATGGCCTTGAAGGGCAGGAGCTGAATAAGGTAGAGGAGGAAAAAGGCGGCTTTCATGTCGTCTGTTGAGGAATGGGGCGGGAAAAAGGGAATTATAACGGAAAGGGCTGTTTTTCAGGCGGATTGAGGTGGGGAAAGCGGGAAGGATTGGCGGCATTTTTGAAACCGGTGTTTTCAGGAGACGCAGCCTGTCTGCGGGCATGGTTTCAAACTTGTCTGCGGATGGGCAGGGTTTGTTATTTGAAAAAACGGCCGCAGCAGGCTTTGAATTTTTTGTGCGAACCGCAAATGCAGTCTTGTTTCATGCCGGGTAAGGGCGTGGTCGGGTCGATGAAATACCAGCGGTTGTCGATTTTGACGAAGGCAGATAATTCATGATGGCACGCTGTTTCCTGACCGTCTTGAAAATAGGCTTTGAATTCGACTTGGGCGTGTTGTTTGCCGACATTGGCGTGTTGTATGACTTCCAAACCCAGCCAATGGGTCGTCTGACTCCATGTCAGCATATCGGCTTGATCGAGCAGGTGTTGCTGGGAAGGGACAGTCGTTTCAACGATATAGGCGATATCGTGCAAAACATAGGCGCTGTATCTGGAACGCATCAGCTGTTCGGCGGTTTGCGGCAGGCTTTCGTGGCGGTGGAATGGGGCGCAACAGTCGTTGTAGGTTTGTCCTGAAGAGCAGGGGCAGGTTTGGGGAGCGGTCATTTTGGTTTGGGGCGGGTAGTGTTTGGAAAGGTTTGCGGTTTGGCTGTCGGGGATTCAATCGACTAATTTTTTGCCTAAGATGACCACATCGGCTTGCTGCGTTCCTAAGTCGCATACGGCGGGCAATCGCCCCCATTCCGTAAAGCCGAACTGGTGAAACAGGTGCAGGCTGGGGTAGTTGTGTCCGAAGATGACTGCCAATATGTTTTTAATGCCCAAGGACGGCGCGCGTTCGAGCACATTTTGCAGCAGGATTTTGCCCACGCCGATACCGCGCGTGTCATGGCGGACATAGAGGCTGATTTCTGCACTGATGTGATAGGCATGACGCGGGTAGTAGTCGCTGAGGCTGCACCACGCCAAAACCGTACCTTCGTGATTTTTCAATACATACAGAGGCCGCTTGCCGCCGTGCGCGTCGAACCATGGTTCGCGTTCGGCAATGCTGACAGGCGTCAGGTCGGCAGTGGATTGGCGGGCGGCTATGGTGCTGTTGTAAATCTCGACAATGTCGGGCAAGTCGGTTTTGGCGGCTTCGGTGATGGTGTATTGCATTCAGACGACCTTAACAGGCTATTGAATCAGTTTGGAAACGGTTTTGAAGGTGGAGTGGCGCGCGTCGCCCAACAATTGGAACAAAATGCTTTCCACATTGGAAACGGTGGCGCGGGCTTCGCGCATTTGCGCCAGCCCGTTTTCTTTGTTTGCAGGGGAGCGGGATGTCGTGCATTCAAAGGGGACGTAAACATTGAAACCTTCCAAGCGCAAATCCAATACGGTTTGCAGCATGCAGATATGGGTTTCTGCGCCGATTAAGATGATGTTTTGGACGGCTGCCTGCGTCAAAATCGCGTGCGTTTCGGGGGAGAGGGCGGAGAAACGGGTTTTTTCGATAAAAGGCGTGGTTTCGGGCAGCAGCAGCGATACGGCGGGAACCGTTTTGCCCAAGCCTTTCGGATATTGCTCGGTCACGGCAAACGGGACGCCTAAGGCGTGAAGCCCCTGTATCAGGATACGGCTGTGGTGCAGCATATCGTCTTTGTCGTGCAGGGCGGGGAGGAGGCGTTCTTGGATGTCGATAATCAGACACAGGGTGTTTTCGGGATTCATAAATATTCCTTTCGCGCCAAGTGGAGGGTGTATTCATTATAGCGAAAGCCGGTGTGTCTGTAATAGCTGCGGTTTTGATGGGCGCGTTTTCATTTTGCGCAGGATGGTAAAGCTCCGGATGGCGAGGCGCGGCTTCGGTTTGAAGCGCATCTGCCGTTCAAAACGTATACGGTTGGCATGGGAAGTTTGAATCTGATTTGACATTTTTCAGACGACCCTTTGCATGAATTTTCTTTCTTAATTCAAACACAAACGCTTAGGACGGTAGAATTCGCCTTGCACTAACCCTTCCCGCCTGCTTGTGCAGAAGGGATGTCACATAAGGAGCATTTCATAATGAAGAAAATTCTGATTTTGTCTTTACTCGCACTGCCTGCGCTGGCTGCGGCGGAAGTTCATTTTTACGGCGATTTGAAAGCCGGAGTGGAGGCTTCCAGCACCCAATACGGCAGCCACAGAATTTCCAATAACGGCGTAAGCGACATGGGCAGCTATGTCGGTATGCGCGGTTCGCATCCTATCGGCGGCAGCAATGATGTATTGTGGCAGGTCGAACAAGATACGCCCTTGGGTTCGAAAACCGGTGCCAAAGACACTTGGCGCAGCCGCAACCAAGGCAGCGGAGAAACTTATATCGGCTTCGGGCGTTAAAAGAAATAAGGTTCTATCCCGGTTAAGATAAGCAACAGGTCGTCTGAAAACGTTTCGCATGGGTGCGGATGTTTTCAGACGACCTTTTTGTCTATATTTAGGAGCGCGTTTGTATTCGCACTGACTCATAATAGGAAGATTGGTACAGCGTGTGACCGATACCCCGCTATCACTGGTTTTGACGGCAGAAGCGGAGCTTGCAAACCAATCTTTTGATTAAACGCTTTATTTAGCCTGAGCGTTTTTCTGTTCTTGGATAATCCATTTGGCCAAATCCGTACCCAAAACTTTGGCAGTCCGGTTCAGGACGGAACAAGAACCTTTAAAACCGCCAAACATGCCGCCCATAGAATTGCGGGAGAATGTGGTTTTTTTGACTTGCTTGCCGTCAATATACAAAGTCACAGAAACAGCCATGCCCTTGGCGTGTCCCACAAAGGCATTGCCTGCGCTCATGGCGGAAGTGATGGCGATGTCTGCGTAAGTGTCTTGTTTCAGACCATCGCGCACGACGGTCACCCCGCTTTTTGCCGCGCTTTCCCGCAAGGATTCGGACATGATGCTGCCGACTTCTAAACACTCGGATACGATGCGGTTATCAATCTCTTCTTTATCGCGATAGGGGATGTTTTCATCAATATGAACATCGGCACCGGCGAATGCGGAAGCGGACAAGAAGGCGGCAATGAGGAAGCGTTTGGCGGACATGATGGGTACCCAAGATGAAATGTTAAAAAGAGTGAATATTCTATAATGTTATTTTTACTTAATCAATATAGATTGAATGGGTAAATCGATGGAATGCCGGGCCGGAAATTTTGCTGAAATTTAGGTATGCTTTTTTGCTTGTAGATCGGAAAAAATAACGGCTGCCCGAGTGGCTTCCAAAACTTTTTGAAACTGCTTGAGAAGGCATTTATGGGGTATTCGGGGCGGCGGGTTTGCTGTTTTTGGCGCAGTGCCGTAATCTGCTCTTTGAACTATATTATAATGCGCTGATTGTTTTTATTAGATTAATCTGACATGACCGCTTATACGCAACAGCTCGACCAAAAAATCCAATACTTGCAACAGCTTTTTCAAGGTTTGGATTTTCCTGAAATTCAAGTTTTCGAATCCCCCGAACAGCATTATCGGATGCGCGCCGAATTCCGCATTTGGCACGAAGGCGGCGAAATGTTTTACGCCATGTTCGAGCGCGGGCAGAAAGCAAGCGGCGCAAGCCTGATACGTTGCGACCAATTTCCCGCCGCCTCCGAGTCCATCAATGCCTTGATGCCCAAGCTCATCGAAGCCGCCGCGCAAAATCCCGAACTCAAAAACCGCTGGTACGCCGTTGAATTTTTGTCTGCACTGAGCGGCGAGATGCTCGTTACCATGATTTACCACAAAAAACTGGGCGAAGCGTGGCAGTGTGCCGCCGAAACCTTGGCGCGTGAATTGGGCATTCATGTCATCGGTCGGAGTAGGGGGCAGAAAATTGTTTTGACTCAAGACTATATAACCGAAGAGCTGAACGTAAACGGCAAAACCTTCCGCTACCGCCAAGTCGAAGGCAGCTTTACCCAGCCCAACGCCCGTGTGTGCGAAAAAATGCTTGGCTGGGCATGCGATGTCGCGCAAAACCTGAGCGGCGACCTGCTAGAACTCTACTGCGGCAACGGCAATTTTACCCTGCCGCTCTCGCAGCATTTCCATCAGGTGTTAGCGACCGAAGTGTCCAAAACTTCCGTTTACGCCGCACAGTGGAATATCGAAGCCAACCGGCGGGACAACATCAAAATCGCCCGCCTCTCCGCCGAAGAATTTACCGAAGCCTATACGCAAAGCCGCGAATTTCGCCGCCTGCAAGAGCAGGGTATCTCGCTGAAAGATTACGGTTTTTCCGCCATTTTTGTCGATCCGCCCCGAGCCGGCGTCGATGATGAAACGCTGAAGCTGGTTTCCCAGTTTGACAACATTATCTATATTTCCTGCAATCCCGAGACCTTGCGCGCGAACCTCGACACACTCTGCCAAACCCATACTGTCGAACGCGCCGCGTTGTTTGACCAGTTCCCGTTTACGCACCATATCGAAAGCGGCGTTTATTTGAAGAAGAAATAAAGAAGCGGATTTGAAAAGGTCGTCTGAAAATTTTCAGACGACCTTTTTTCGTTTTACAGAATCTTGAGCAAATCCGAAGGCGATGCGATGCGGTGGTCGAACGGCCATGTTTCGGTTTGGTCTTCGGCGGCGATATAGCCCCAGTCGGCAAGTATGGTTTTCATGCCTGCGTTACGTCCAGCCTGAATGTCGCGTTCGGCGTCGCCGACGTAAACCGTGTGTTGCGGATCGGCGTGGATTTGTTCGCACGCATACAGCATGGGTTTGACGCTGGGTTTGGATTCGCCGCAGGTGTCGCCGCTGACGACGACGGCGGGCGGGATGGCGAAGCCGAGTTTGGGGACGAGTTTGTCGGTGAAGCGCATGGGTTTGTTGGTGATGATGCCCCATTTGATGCCGCGTTTGTCGAGTTCGGCAATCATTTCGTTCACGCCGTCGAACAGCTTGGTTTTGTCGGCATAGCAGAGGCTGTATGCTTCAAGGCATTCTTGCCGCCATGCTGCGAAATCAGGATGTTCGGCAGTCATGCCGACGCCGATTTTCAACAGGCCGGCTACGCCGTGGCTGGCATACGGGCGGATTTCCGCGATGCTTTTTTCGGGCAGGTTGTGGCGGCGCAATACGGTATTGAGTGCACCACCGAGGTCTAGGGCGGTGTCGGCGAGCGTGCCGTCGAGGTCGAACAATACGGCTTGTATCATGTGTTTTCCTTTGGTTTTTCGATGGGGTCGTCTGAAAGGTCTTCAGACGGCCTTGTTGGTTTAATGGCTGTGGCTGTGATGTGCTTCTGCATAGGGCGAACACAAAATCTCGTTTTTGTGCGGGTGGTGTTCGCTTTCGATTTGGATGGTGCAGTGTCCGATGTTTTTGTGGGACAACTCGTGTTCGATGCGGTAGGCGATTTGTTCGGATTCGGCAACGGTCATGCTGCCGTCCACGACGATGTGGCAGGATAAGACGTTGATATTGCTGGTAATCGTCCAGACGTGTAAGTCGTGGACGGATTTGACGCCGTCGGTGTTGCGGATGACGGCGAGCAAGTCGTCGGTGTGGATGTTTTCGGGCGCGCCTTCCATGAGGATGTGCAGCGTTTGTTTGAGCAGGCTCCAGCCGCTGCGCCCGACCAGCGCGGCAACGAACACGCTGGCGAGCGGATCCGCCCATTTCCAGCCGAACGCCATCATGAGTACGGCGGCGGCAATCGCGCCGATTGAGCCGACAAGGTCGCTTAAAACGTGCAGATACGCGCCGCGCATGTTGACGTTGGCTTCGGTGTCGCTGTTTTTCAGCATATAAACCGCCACGCCGATGTTGACCAGCAGACCGACGACGCTGATAACGAGCATCCCCAGCGTGGCGATTTCGGGCGGATAAAGCAGGCGTTTGACGGCTTCGTAGAAAATCAGTACGGCGATGACCACCAGCGACAAGCCGTTGAACATGGCGGTGAGGATTTCGAAACGTTTGTAGCCGAAGGTCTTTTGCAGCGTGGTTTCTTTTTCGCCGAGTTTGAACGCCCACAACGCCACGCCCAAGGAAAATGCGTCGCTGAACATATGCCCTGCGTCGGAAAGCAGCGCGAGCGAGTGGGTCAGCCAGCCGCCGAACGCCTCCAACAGCATAAAGGCGGCGATGATGACGAACGACACGCGCAATACTTTTTTGTTGGCGGTATGCGTGTGGGCGTGTGCGTGATGATGGTGTTCGTGATGATGAGACATAACGTTCCTCAACAGAGGTCGTCTGAAAATCCGGATTCAGGGTTTTCAGACGACCTTTTTGCCTTGTTTCAAACCCTGCTCGAAATCTTCCAACATATTCAATTCAAAGCGGCTGAATCCCGCTTTTTCGCGCGCTTCGATGTTCACATAGCCGCGGAAGATAAACATATCGTAACGGGCAATCAGACTGCGGAACAGGGCGACAGGTTCCAAACCGCGTTCGCGGCAGAGGTGTTGATACCAATGGTTGCCGATGGCGACATGGCCCACTTCGTCGCGGTAAATGATGTCCAACACGCCGCAGGTTTCCGAATCGCCGCGCTGTTCCACCTTCGCGCGTATCCCAGGCGTAACGTCCAGCCCGCGCGCCTCCAATACGCGCGGCACCAACGCCATGCGCAACAGCGGGTCGTAGGCGGTTTTATACGCCATGTCCCACAAATGGTTGTGCGCCTCGAAATCGCCGTAATCGAAGCCGAAAGCGCGCAGCCTTTCGCGCATCAGGCGGAAGTGGTACACCTCTTCTTTCGCCACCCGCACCCAGTCGCGCACAAACTGAAACGGCAGCGTGCGGAAACGGTATGCCGCGTCCAAAGCCAGATTGATGGCGTTGAACTCGATATGCGCAATCGCGTGCAGCATCGCCGCATAGCCTTCGGTCGTGTTCATCTTGCGCGGCGTCAGTTGCGACGGCGCGACCAAAACAGGTTTCGGCGGCCTTCCCGCGTGGCGGAAGTCCAGCGGCGCAGCGTTTGCTTCAGCACCGTCCATGTTCTGAACGGCGGCAAACGCCTCGTCCGTCAGTCGTCCTTTTTCATCGGGGTCGTCTGAAAGCAGGGCAAGTTCCAGCAAAGCATAGATATCAGGTTTCATTCCAAGTCTGCCGTTTTTCGGAAAACAAATATTATAGCGTTTAAAAAAAACAATATAAGGAATATAATCTTTACAATTTGGCGTTGCGCGTCAAAAACCATTAAATACCACAGTTTGCGCAGTCGGCATACATTAAAGAATTGTGAAACCCGATTGTCTTTTCCGCAGGAAAAAATCCCGCAGCTTCAAAAAATTAGCCCTCGGGAAACACTGTTTGCAAAATGTAAACCGCCCATAAGCGGCTTGCATTGTTATTTTGTAACATCGATACTGGGCGCCACACCCCTTCCAACAAGGAAAAATAATGATGAAACAACACAACCTGTTCAAATTCCTCGCCGCTTCCGCCCTGACCGCGACCATCGGTTTCGCACAGGCAGGCGCAGTGGATGCACTCAAGAAATTCAACAACGACGCCGACGGTATCAGCGGCAGCTTCACCCAAACCGTCCAAGGCAAAAAGAAAACCCAAACCGCACACGGTACTTTCAAAATCCTGCGTCCGGGCCTCTTCAAATGGGAATACACCAAACCCTACAAACAAACCATCGTAGGCGACGGTCAAACCATTTGGCTCTACGACGTTGATTTGGCGCAAGTGACCAAGTCCGCCCAAGACCAAACCATCGGCGACAGCCCCGCCGCCATCCTCTCCAACAAAAACGCCCTTGACAGCAGTTACTCGCTCAAAGAAGACGGCTCGTCCAACGGCATCGACTACGTCTTGGCAACGCCTAAGAAAAACAACGCCGGCTACCAATACATCCGCATCGGTTTCAAAGGCGACAACCTCGCCGCCATGCAGCTGAAAGACAGCTTCGGCAACCAAACCTCCATCAGCTTCGGCGGCTTGAACACCAAGCCCAACCTCTCGCGCGGCGCATTCAAGTTCACCCCGCCCAAAGGTGTGGATGTGTTGAGCAACTGATTGTTTGATCATAAAAAGGTCGTCTGAAAGATTTCAGACGACCTTTATGTTTTTGAAGTTGTCAGTGATGCGTGTTTGAGTGGAAACCGCTTCTAGCCGACACAATCCGGATTTGATGCTGCCGGTCGGATGGCAGGTAGGAAAAGTTCAAAGCGCCGTAACAAAGCGGATACCAAAAGGTCGTCTGAAAATATTTCAGACGACCCCGTTCGTTTATACTTCAGGCTTTTTCGCCAACATGGTAACAAACTTAAACTGTATCGGATTGCCCGCCGCATCTTTCGCGTGCATGGCGCCGAGTTCCTCTTTGTATTCGACAATCTCCCAGTCGCGGTAGTATTCGCGCAACTCGCCCTCTTTAAATTTAAACGGAAAAGGCATAGGGCAGGGGAAGTCTTCAGTGTCCATCGCCGAAACGATCAGGTTGTAGCCGCCCGGGTTGGTGTGCGCCTGCATATCGGCAATCACTTGCGGCACGAAACGCGGATACAAGAACATAAACACAACCGTCGCCACGATATAGTCGAAATGATCTTGAAGGTTGGCGGCATTCAAATCATATTCCACCGCCCGCACGTCCAAGCCTTCGATGCGCGCCAACTCGTTGACGTTTTGCACCGCCTGCGGATTGTTGTCCACGGCGGTTACGTCAAATCCTTTCAAACCTAAAAACAGCGCATTGCGCCCCTGACCGCAGCCCATATCCAAAGCCTTGCCCGCAGGAACGATATTTTCAGCCGCCACTACCGCCGAATGGGTCGCACTCATGCCGTATTTCTTATTGAAATAATCCTTTGCCGCGCAATAAAGCGAGAGCTTGATTTCCGTGTCGTCCGTCAAAGGCTCGACCGTAAACTGTTGTTGTGGCGCAATCATGTGATCGCCGTCTTCGGCAGTCAGCTCGACAGAAGCATTATCAGCTTCCGTCAATTTCAGACGACCTTGCAATACGTTCAGGCAAACCCATTCCCCCTCGTCAAACGCATGACCCGCACGCAGCGCGTCGGGAATCTCGTCTGCCTGCCAAGCCGGCATTTCTTGATAGCAAAAAAGCGCCATTTGTCCATCCATCGTCGGTTCCTTCCAATCTGTTTGCGATAAGGTGCATATTATATGCCTGTTTCGAGCGGGGCATTGAATTATTGGTTTTCCTGCTGACGCATTTGAAGAATCAGGTTGCTGCAAATTGCTTATTTTCAGTTTGCGTGCTGCCCGTCGAACCTGATTTTCAGGCGAGGGCGGCAGACTGTCGGATTTGTTTTCAAGAATTTGGTTTTTCGCGGGAAGACTAGTATAAAATCCCACTTTATTTTTTCTCCCCGTCCTTATCCCATGCGCCTGACCCACATCAAACTCTCCGGCTTCAAATCTTTTACCGACCCGACCACGATTCATGTTCCGGGGCAGCTTGTTGCGGTTATCGGGCCGAACGGCTGCGGCAAGTCGAATGTGATTGACGCGGTGCGCTGGGTGT
>CAUVJL010000079.1:0-12542 GCA_963552075.1 uncultured Neisseria sp. | reverse complement strand
CTTTGAGCTAAGGCGAGGCAACGCCGTACTGGTTTAAAGTTAATCCACTATATCTGCGGTCTTAATCAGGCGATTCAGTTCAAATCACAAAATCCATCGCCGTACCTTGCAAACTCTGGTCCATGTCCGCCGACGGGGTTTTGACCGAACGCCCCACCGGTTTGGCAGGCACGCCGACGACGGTGATTGACGACGGTACGTCCGCAACGACCACGCTGCCTGCGCCGATTTTGGAATTGTCGCCGATGCGGATGTTGCCCAATATCGAAGCGTTCGCGCCGATCATCACACCGTCGCCGATTTTCGGATGGCGGTCGCCGCCTTCCTTGCCCGAACCGCCGAGCGTTACGCCGTGCAGGATGGAAATATTGTTGCCCAACACGGCGGTTTCGCCGGCAACGAAACCGGTGGCGTGGTCGAGCATCAGCCCATGACCGAAACGGGCGGCGGGGTGGATATCGACGCCGAACACTTCCGACATACGGTTTTGCAGGAAATACGCCAGCGTTTTGCGGCCGTTTTGATAGAGCCAGTGGTTGATGCGGTGCGCCTGAATGGCGTGGAAACCTTTGAAATACAAGAGCGGCAGCGAATATTCGTCGCACGCGGGATCGCGTTCGTAAATGGCTTTCAAATCGGCTTCGACGCAGTTGCTGATGCGCGCGTCGCTGCCCAATGCCTGCTGGTAGATTTCAAACAGGGCGCGCACGTCCATAATCGGGCTGCCGAGTTTGCTGGAAAGGTGGTAGGCGAGGACGGAATCGAGCGAGTCGTGGCGCAATACGGTTTGGTGCAAAAAGCTCGCCAGCATCGGCTCGGCAGCGGCTGCGGCTGCGGTTTCTTCGCGGATGGTGTGCCAGAGGTTGAAATCGGTTGTGTTCAGGTGGTCTTTTTTCATGTCGGGGGTCGTCTGAAAATAGGATGGTGTCGGCGTATCTTACCTTTTATCAACGATTTGCGATAGCGCATTGCGGAATATGTTTATGATGGTTTTCGTGTGCTTGAAGTTTTTTCAGACGACCTTATATAAAGTAGCATTCGATTCAAACCATTCCAAAGGATGCATGAAATGAGCGAACATCACGAACAATATCAACACGAAACCGAAGAGGCGGCAAACGCAGAAGCCGCCCAAGCCCCCAAAACCGAACAACCCGAAGCTACCGAACCGCCGACTTACGAAGAATTGCAGGCGCGTATCGCCGAGTTGGAAGGACAGTTGAAAGACAGCGAACTGCGCGGCTTGGCAAACGAGCAAAACCTGCGCCGCCGCCATCAACAGGAAATTGCCGATACGCACAAGTTTGCCGGACAAAAATTCGCCACCGAAATGCTGCCAGTCAAAGACTATCTCGAAATGGCGCTGCTCGACCAAAGCGGTAATTTCGACGCGCTGAAAATGGGTGTGCAAATGACGCTGAACGAATTGCAAAAAGCGTTCGATGCCACGCACATCAAAGAAATCAACCCGCAGCCCGGCGACAAACTCGACCCGAACCAACATCAAGCAATGCAGGCAGTCGTCAGCGAGCAAGAGCCGAACACCATCGTAAGCGTCATGAAAAAAGGCTACACCCTGTCCGACCGCGTACTGCGCCCCGCGATGGTTGTCGTAGCGAAAAAAGAAGCCTGAAGGCACCGCTTGATGAAGTTTATCAAGCATAAAATTTTCAGACGACCCTTCCCCGCCCCTCAAGCCCCAATCCCGCTTTTGGAAAATCATTCCGATGATGCCCAATCGGAAAATAAAGACAAGGTCGTCTGAAAAACAAAATACCGTCCTGTGGATAAATAGTTTAGCTTATTGAATTTTATATAAAAAAAATTTCAACAAAGCCCTTGAAAAAATATCGGGCAACCTTATTTACAGGTCAACGGAACAAAATGTTCCACACAATTATTAATTTAGAAAAATCTTTTTAGGAGCAACATCAATATGGCAAAAGTAATCGGTATCGACTTAGGTACAACCAACTCTTGTGTATCCATCTCTGAAAACGGTCAAACCAAAGTTATTGAAAACGCAGAAGGCGCACGCACTACGCCGTCTGTCGTCGCTTATCTGGACGGCGGCGAAGTCCTCGTCGGCGCACCGGCAAAACGCCAAGCCGTAACCAACGCTAAAAACACCATCTACGCCGTCAAACGTTTGATCGGTCATAAATTTGAAGACAAAGAAGTCCAACGCGACATCGAATCCATGCCTTTCGAAATCATTAAAGCCAACAACGGCGACGCATGGGTGAAAGCGCAAGGCAAAGAGCTGTCTCCGCCGCAAGTTTCCGCAGAAGTCCTGCGTAAAATGAAAGAAGCCGCCGAATCTTATTTGGGCGAAAAAGTAACCGAAGCCGTGATTACCGTTCCGGCCTATTTCAACGACAGCCAACGTCAAGCCACCAAAGACGCAGGCCGCATCGCCGGTTTGGACGTAAAACGCATCATCAACGAGCCGACCGCAGCCGCTTTGGCATTCGGTATGGACAAAGGCGACAACAAAGACCGCAAAGTAGCCGTATATGACTTGGGCGGCGGTACCTTCGATATTTCCATCATCGAAATCGCCAACCTCGACGGCGACAAACAATTCGAAGTATTGGCCACCAACGGCGACACTTTCTTGGGTGGTGAAGACTTCGACCAACGCCTCATCGACTACATCATCGCCGAGTTCAAAAAAGACCAAGGCATTGATTTGAAACAAGACGTGATGGCATTGCAACGCCTGAAAGAAGCTGCCGAAAAAGCCAAAATCGAATTGTCCAGCGGCCAGCAAACCGAAATCAACCTGCCGTACATCACCATGGACGCAACCGGCCCGAAACACTTGGCAATGAAAATTACCCGCGCCAAATTCGAAAGCCTGGTTGAAGACCTGATTGCCCGCTCTATCGAGCCTTGCCGCACCGCATTGAAAGATGCCGGCTTGAGCACCAGCGACATCGACGACGTGATTTTGGTCGGCGGTCAGTCTCGTATGCCGAAAGTACAAGAAGCCGTTCGAGACTTCTTCGGCAAAGAGCCTCGCAAAGACGTGAACCCTGACGAAGCCGTTGCCGTAGGCGCAGCAATTCAAGGCGAAGTATTGAGCGGCGGCCGCAGCGACGTATTGCTGCTGGACGTAACCCCTCTGTCTTTGGGTATCGAAACCATGGGCGGCGTGATGACCAAGCTGATTCAGAAGAACACCACCATCCCGACCAAAGCGTCGCAAGTGTTCTCTACCGCCGAAGACAACCAAAGCGCAGTAACCATCCATGTACTGCAAGGCGAACGCGAACGCGCTTCCGCCAACAAATCTTTGGGTCAGTTCAACTTGGGCGACATCGCACCCGCACCGCGCGGCATGCCGCAAATCGAAGTCACCTTCGACATTGACGCCAACGGCATCCTGCACGTTTCCGCCAAAGACAAAGGTACAGGCAAAGCCGCCAACATCACCATCCAAGGTTCTTCAGGCTTGAGCGAAGAAGAAATCGAACGCATGGTGAAAGATGCCGAAGCCAATGCCGAGGAAGATAAAAAACTGACTGAATTGGTCGCTTCCCGCAACCAAGCCGAAGCCCTGATTCACTCCGTGAAAAAATCTTTGGCCGACTACGGCGACAAACTCGACGCAGCCGAGAAAGAAAAAATCGAAGCCGCGCTGAAAGAAGCCGAAGAAGCCGTGAAAGGCGACGACAAAGCCGCCATCGATGCCAAAGCCGAAGCACTGGGTGCAGCCAGCCAAAAACTGGGCGAAATGGTTTACGCACAAGCGCAAGCCGAAGCCCAAGCAGGCGAAAGCGCACAAGCCGAACCGTCTTCCGCCAAGAAAGACGACGACGTGGTAGATGCCGACTTTGAAGAAGTAAAAGACGACAAGAAATAATTAAGGTCGTCTGAAAAAAGCGCGAATTGTAAGGTTCGCGCTTTTTTTGTTTTTTGCTTGATGTGATGTTTTCAGACGACCTCTTGGGATGCGGCATTTCCATTTATAGTGGATTAAATTTAAATCAGGACAAGGCGACGAAGCCGCAGACAGTACAGATAGTACGGAACCGATTCACTTGGTGCTTCAGCACCTTAGAGAATCGTTCTCTTTGAGCTAAGGCGAGGCAACGCCGTACTGGTTTAAAGTTAATCCACTATAAAAACCAAAAGGTCGTCTGAAACCCAATACCATGATTTCAGACGACCTTTAAACAAAAACAATCTTGTCTTATTCCGAATATGTAAACTTCGCGCGCTTGACGTTGCAAAAAATTTCATACGGAATCATACCGGCAGCTTCGGCAACTTCGTTGATGTTGACAACATCGCCCCACAGTTCGACTTCTGCGCCCAAACCTTCTTGGGAAGCGTCGAGTTCGACGGTAATCATGTCCATAGACACCCTGCCGATGATGCGGCTGCGTTTGCCTTCGACGGCAACAGGCGAATTGGTCGAGGCGCGGCGCGGATAGCCGTCGGCGTAGCCGCAGGCAATCAGACCAACACGGGTGGACTTGCTGGTGTAAAACGTCGCGCCATAACCGATAGGAGAATGAGGTTGCAGGACGCGTTCACCGAATACGCGGGAAGTCAGGCGCATCACGGGTTTCAGGCGTTCATCCACGCCGCCGAACGGAGAAATGCCGTAAAGCGCCAGACCGGCACGCCCCCAGTCGCGGCGCGCTTCGGGCACGTTCAAGATGGCGGCAGAATTGGCGAGGCTTTCTTCGCCTTCCAAGCCTTCACACGCCAAATCAAAGGCTTCAAGCTGCATTTCGGTCATGCCGTTGTCGGGTTCGTCGGCACAGGCGAAGTGGCTGAATTTGACGATGCTGTCGACGTGTTTGCATTGTTTCAGGGCGGTGTAGGCGGAAGTGTAATTGTGCGGGAAGAAGCCGGCACGGTGCATACCGGAATCCATTTTGAGCCAGACTTTGACGGGGTGCTGCCAATGATGGGCGATTAAGGCTTCAAGTTGCCATTGGCTGCCGACGCCCGGCCACAAATTGTATTTATCGACGGTAGCGTATTCCGACGCTTCAAACACGCCTTCGAGCAATACGATGGGATTGGTAATGCCGCTCTCACGCAATTCGACGGCTTCGTCCACGGTGGCGACGGCAAACCCGTCGGCAATTTCAGACAATGCATGGGCGCACCGTACCGCGCCGTGTCCGTAAGCATCTGCTTTGATGACGGCAAGCATCTTGCCGCCGTGAATCTGTTTCAGGGTTTGATAATTGTGGCGCAGATTGTCCAAGCGGATTCGGGCATTTAATGGACGCATGATTTGTTCTTTCTGTTAATGAAGGTCGTCTGAAAATGGATATTCACGTTTTCAGACGACCTTAAAATATGGCTAATGCTTATAATTATAGGCTTAAAGACGCATTTTTTAAATATCCGATGCGCCCGCCCAATTAATTATCTTATTAATGGAAAAGCATCAATCCGATTAACCTAAGATAAAAATCCCCAAATATTGGACATTTGAACGAATCGTCCAAACGAAGTTCTTGGTGTGAAAATACTTTTCGCAGGAAGCCTGCTTTTACTCAAAATCAAAACCGGTTTTTCAATTCCCGCAGCGCGGCGAACACTTCCAAACCATTGTTCAATCGCTTCCCAGTCAATTCCTCAACCCGTTCGCACACATGGGGCAAATCGACCCGTAAAAACGGATTGATTTTGCGCTCATGCGCGAGAGTTACGGGCAGGGTCGGCGTATGTTCCGCCGCGCGCAAAGCCGCTTGAATATCGGGATTTTCCGGTTCGATAAATTCGGCGAAACGCAGATTGGCAGCGGTATATTCGTGCGCAGGATAAAACAGCGTTTCTTCGGGCAGCTGATTGAACCTTTGGAAACTGTCGTACAACTCCTCTATCGTTCCCGTAAACACCCTGCCGCAGCCGGCGGAGAATAAGGTATCGCCGCAGAAAACGTGCAGACCTTCAGCGTTTTCCAAAAAATAGCTGACGTGGCGGTCGGTATGGCCGGGCGTCGCCCACACGGTAACCAGCCCGTCGCCGAAAGGAAACTGCGTACCCGCCGTTACCGTATGCGTTGCCACATCGATATCCGCCTCGCCGTACACGGGCGATTCCATAAAACCGTTTTTGAGGGATTGGACCCCGCCGATGTGGTCGTGATGCAGATGGGTAACCCACGTTTGCGCCAGCATCAGGCGGTTGCGGACGAGGAATATCAAAACGGGCGTGGCATCGGACGGATCGACGCAGGCGGCGTAGTTGCCGTCTTGAATCATCCAAATGTAGTTGTCGTTTAGGGCTTGGACGGGTGTAATTTTCATAGGATTTCTTTTGTAGGTAGTGATTTGAGATGCGGCTGAACTATGGAGCCGTATGGCATAGTGGATTAACTTTAAACCAGTACGGCGTTGCCTTGCCGTACTATCTCTGTACTGTCTGCGGCTTCGTCGCCTTGTCCTGATTTAAATTTAATCCACTATATTTACAAAACAGTTTAACAGAAATGGCTTGAACGTTATTGGTATGCTTGATCGGCACAGACAAAAAAGGTCGTCTGAAAGTGGTTTTCAGACGACCTTTGCTCATTTCCGACAACTTTTAAATCAGTTCCAAGTCCGGGCCGGCGTTTTGGGCGCGGCGGCTGCGCAGTTGGATGTCCAAACGCAGGTCGTGGGCGGAGTCGGCGTTTTTAATGGCGTCTTGGAAGCTGATATCGCCGCGTTCGTACAGCTCGTAGAGCGCTTGGTCGAAGGTTTGCATACCCATGGCGGTAGATTTTTTCATCATTTCTTTAATGCCGTGAATTTCGCCTTTTTGAATCATCTCGGAAATAATCGGCGAATTGAGCAGGATTTCCACTGCGGCTACTCGGCCCTTACCGCCTTCGCGGGGAATCAGGCGTTGCGAGATGAAGGCTTGCAGGTTGAGCGACAAGTCGGTCAAAAGCTGGGTGCGGCGCTCTTCGGGGAAGAAGTTGATGATGCGGTCAAGCGCTTGGTTGGAGTTGTTGGCGTGCAGCGTGGCGAGACAGAGGTGGCCTGTTTCGGCGAACGCCAAGGCGTAGTCCATGGTTTCGCGGTCGCGAATCTCGCCGATGAGGATGACGTCCGGCGCCTGACGCAGGGTGTTTTTCAGCGCGGCAAACCAGTTTTCGGTATCCACGCCGACTTCGCGCTGGGTAATGATGCTTTTTTTGTGTTGATGGACGAACTCAATCGGGTCTTCGATGGTGATGATGTGGTCTTGGCAATTTTCATTGCGGTGGTCAACCATCGCAGCGAGCGAGGTGGATTTGCCCGAACCGGTACCGCCGACGAAAATCACGAGGCCGCGTTTTTTCATCACCACGTCTTTCAAGACGGGGGGCAGATTGAGGCTGTCGAAATTCGGGATTTTGCTGGTAATGGAGCGGAACACCAACGCCGTCGCGCCGCGCTGCACCATGGCATTGACACGGAAGCGGCTGGTGTCGGGCAGGCTGATGGCGAAGTTGCATTCGTTGGTGGAAGAAAACTCTTCGATTTGTTTGGTGGACATAATCGAAAAAGCGATTTCCATACATTTTTCGGAGGTCAGCGGCTCGTCGGTAATCGGCGTGATTTTGCCGTCCACTTTCATAGCGGGCGGAAAATTGGTGGTGATAAAGAGGTCGGAGCCTTTGTATTTGTTCATATGGCGCAGCCAAGTGAACAATTCGTCTTTTGCGCTGGGGGGATTGGTCATCATGATATTGGATAATTTCGGTGGTTATTTTATTAAAATGGATTATATCAAATAAATCATGATACATAAAAATGGCATGATTACCGTATCGAATAATAAGACAGGCGGGCAATATGGCGGATTCAATACGGGTATGGAATGCCGCCGCTGCTGTTATAATACCGCCCACAATTTCATGGAAGGATAAAAAATGTCTGTACAAACAGTGGCGGTCATCGGTGCGATGGAGCAGGAAATCGAGCTTTTGCGCGAAGCAATGGATAATGTCAAAATCGTGTCTTTCGGTAAGTTTACCGCCTACGAAGGCGAGATGTCGGGCAAACGCATGGTGTTGGTATTGAGCGGCATCGGCAAGGTCAACGCTGCGGTTTCAACGGCTTGGGTTATCCATCAATTCGCGCCTGACTGCGTCATCAATACTGGCAGCGCAGGCGGCTTGGGCAAGGGGTTGAAAGTCGGCGACGTAGTGGTTGGCACGGAAATCGCGCACCACGACGTCGATGTAACGGCGTTCGGCTATGTTTGGGGACAAGTGCCGCAACTGCCCGCCGTATTCGTTTCAGACGACCTCTTGGTCGGCAAGGCAAAACAGGCGGCGGAAGTATTTGAAGGCGCGGCGGTAGATCAAGGTTTGATTGTCAGCGGCGACCGCTTTGTCCACAGCAGTGAAGGCGTGGCGGAAATCCGCAGCCATTTCCCCGAAGTCAAAGCGGTGGAAATGGAAGCAGCAGCGATTGCGCAAGCCTGCCACCAGTTGAACACGCCTTTCGTCGTGATCCGCGCGATGTCCGATTCGGCGGACGAAAAAGCGGACATCAGCTTTGAAGAGTTTTTGAAAACGGCGGCGGCAAGCTCGGCGAAAATGGTGGAAAAGATTGTCGCGTCGCTGTAAAACACGCATAAAATCATGCGGAAACAGTAAATTTCCGCTAGAATGTCAGGCTATTTCACTTTGCCTGAAGGTCGTCTGAACGGTCTATTTGATTTTCAGACGACCTTTTCAAAATCACTGCTTATCTTTCAAAATAACAATATGAAAAATATCCGAAATTTCTCCATCATTGCCCACATCGACCACGGCAAATCGACGCTTGCCGACCGCTTCATCCAATACTGCGGCGGCTTGGATTTGCGCGAAATGAGTACGCAGGTGCTCGACTCCATGGACATCGAAAAAGAGCGCGGCATCACCATCAAAGCGCAAACCGCCGCACTCAGCTATAAAGCACGCGACGGGCAGGTGTATCAGCTCAATCTGATTGACACGCCGGGACACGTCGACTTTTCTTACGAAGTCTCCCGCTCCTTGTCTGCCTGCGAAGGCGCGCTGTTGGTCGTTGACGCGTCTCAAGGCGTAGAAGCGCAAACCGTGGCGAACTGCTATACCGCGATTGATTTGGGCGTGGAAGTCGTGCCCGTTTTGAACAAAATCGACCTGCCCGCCGCCGACCCCGAACGCGTGGAACAGGAAATCGAAGACATCATCGGCATCGATGCCGTCGGCGCGGTGCAATGTTCCGCCAAAAGCGGCATTGGTGTGGAAGACGTTTTGGAAGAAATCGTTGCCAAAATCCCTGCGCCGACCGGCGATGAAAATGCGCCGTTGCAAGCGGTGATTGTCGATTCGTGGTTTGACAACTACGTCGGCGTGGTCATGTTGATTCGTGTGAAAAACGGCACCATCAAGCTGAAAGACAAAGTGCGCTTTATGAGCACCAAGGCAGAAACGCAGGTCGAGCAACTGGGTGTATTCACGCCGAAATCGGTTCAAAAACAAGAACTCAAAGCCGGCGAAGTGGGCTTTTTGATTACCGGCGTGAAAGAATTGGGACAGGCAAAAGTCGGCGATACGGTTACGTTAGTTGCCAACCCTGCCTCTGAGCCGCTGCCCGGCTTCCAAGAAGTGCAAAGCCAAGTATTTGCCGGTCTCTATCCGGTAGAAAGCCACGACTACGAAGCTTTGCGTGATGCGTTGGAAAAATTGCAGTTGAACGATGCTTCGTTGAAATTTGAGCCTGAAGTTTCCCAAGCATTGGGCTTCGGCTTCCGCTGCGGCTTCTTGGGTCTGTTGCACTTGGAAATCGTGCAGGAACGTTTGGAGCGCGAGTTCGACATGGATTTAATTACCACCGCGCCGACGGTGGTTTACGAAGTCGTTTTGAAGAGCGGCGAAAAAATCGAAGTCGAAAACCCATCCAAACTGCCCGACATCGGCAGCATCGAAACCATTCTCGAGCCGATTATTACCGCAACCATCCTCGTGCCGCAGGAATACGTCGGCAACGTCATGACTTTGTGTAACCAAAAGCGCGGCGTGCAAGTCAATATGCAATATATGGGTCGTCAAGTCATGCTGACTTACGATTTGCCGATGAACGAAGTCGTGATGGACTTTTTCGACAAACTCAAATCCACTTCGCGCGGCTATGCTTCGCTGGACTACCATTTCAAAGAGTTCCAACCTTCTGATTTGATTAAGCTCGACATTATGGTCAACGGCGAAAAAGTCGATGCCTTGAGCCTGATTGTCCACCGTCAAAGCGCGGTTCACCGAGGCCGCGAACTGGCATCAAAAATGCGCGAACTGATTCCGCGCCAAATGTTCGATATCGCCGTCCAAGCCGCCATCGGCAGCCAGATTATCGCCCGCGAAAACGTCAAAGCCCTGCGTAAAAACGTTTTAGCGAAATGTTACGGCGGCGATATTACGCGTAAGAAAAAACTTCTCGAAAAACAAAAAGCAGGCAAACGCCGCATGAAACAAGTGGGCAACGTGGAAATCCCGCAAAGCGCGTTCTTGGCGATTCTGCAAGTGAGCGACAAATAATGAGCACAAATTTAATCTACGGCGCGATCGCCGCCATCGTTATCGGCATTTTCCTTTATTTCATAAGCAGCAAAGAACGTCAGGAAAACGGAGAATGGAGCTCCGGCCTACAATGGGCGTATCTTTTGTGCATGATCGGCGTTTTCGGCATCCTGTCTTTTTACATGAGCTTTACCGCCGTATTGCTGATATTTGTCGTATTCACCGGCATCGTTTGGGCAATCCACAAAGGTCGTCTGAAAAAAGACCCGTCGCACCAGGACAAAGCCCACTTTACCGACTATATGAGCGGCTTTTTCCCGATCATCCTCGTCGTCTTCATCCTGCGCACCTTTATCGCCGAGCCATTCCAAATCCCGTCCAGCTCCATGCGCCCGGGCTTGGTTAAAGGCGACTTCATCCTCGTAAACAAATTCGCCTATGGTATCAGAACCCCGATTATCAACAACGTCCTGATTCCGACCGGACAAATCGAGCGCGGCGACGTCGTCGTGTTCAACTACCCCGTCCAACCTGAAATGAACTACATCAAGCGCATCGTCGGACTGCCGGGCGATACCGTCGAATACCGCGACAAAGTCCTGACCGTCAACGGACAAGTTGTCCCCGACCAACCGAACGGCACTTATTCCTACCCTGACGATACCGAACCGTCCGCAATCCACAACCCCGAACTTTTTCAGACGACCCTCAACGGAAAAACCTTCAACATCCTGAAAGAACCCGGACAACCCTCCGTCTTCATTCCTTCGCTCGACAACTACCGCATGAAAATCATGCCTGAAAACGGTTATTCCATAGAGCAAAGCGGTTTGGAACACTGCCAATACGCCGAAGACGGCAGTGGCTTTACCTGCAAAGTGCCAGAAGGCCGCTACTTCGCCATGGGCGACAACCGCGACAACAGCGCCGACTCCCGCTACTGGGGCTTTGTAGACGACAAACTTATCGTCGGAAAAGCCTTCTTCGTGTGGATGAATTTCGGCGATTACAGCCGCATCGGCAGCAGCATCCAATAAGTTGCCCATCTCATTCCGATAAAACACAAGGTCGTCTGAAAACTGATTTTCAGACGACCTTGTGTTTTATGGTAATTCTTAACGAATAAACCTCCCCTCTTTTCCTTACTTCAACTGTGACATCCTTAAATTTCATATAGCAAAGTTTACTCGTGCAAAAATACATTCAAATTACTCATTTACCATTTTTAACTGAGCTTAATCAAACCCGAATATTTGTATTTGTTTATAATATTACGATAGCGTAAACACTGCTTATGTTTGTTTTTATCACCTACGAAATCACTGCTTATTATTTTTAAAATATTGCGTAGCAAGTCTAGATCAGAATGGTAAGACCATACTGATTTAAACTTAAACTACTATGAATTTATTTTTCAACCAGTAAGGATTATTTATGCACACTCAAAATAAATCACCTATTACTCATTTTGTTCTAAGCGGTATTTGCGTTGCAATTTTAGCAGCCTGCGGCAGTTCAAATGGAGGTGGAGATTCACCCAAAAATCTATCTGTAGCCCCAAAAAACAACGTCAATAAAGATGACGCAAAAAAAGACAATACCAACAAAAACAACTCTAGTAAGGATAATGCTGACAAAGGTACTACCAATAAAGACAATTCCAACAAGGTTAACACTGACAAAGGAAATGCCGACAAAAATAATGCCAATAAAGATAATAAAACTAACACTAACAAAGAAACATTATTATTAAATAAAGGCATTCAGGATAAACTGACCACACTAAAACTAAGTGATGTAATAAAAACTGAACAATTCAATCAAACTGAAGTGAATACCGGTTTCATTGCAAATAACTTAAGTGCGACCCCATTATTAGAGACAGCTAAAGGTCCACATGATCACCCTACCTCTCACCTTTTGACATCTGCTTATAGAAAAGATAAAACCAAACTTTTGCGCCCTCAAACAGTTATATTAGGAGGTGTAGCAACGCGTTATAGTCAATTAAAATCAAAATAGGACAGTAGCGCATCGTCAAATCGGGCGT
>CAUVJL010000078.1:0-12558 GCA_963552075.1 uncultured Neisseria sp. | reverse complement strand
CTGTACTGTCTGCGGCTTCGTCGCCTTGTCCTGATTTAAAGTTAATCCACTATAAGTCAGTCTTGCCAGACCGGCTGAAAGCAAGGTATAGGTTTTAATTCTATTAAAGCTTGGTTTTCAGACGACCTTCAAGCCATTACAAATTAAGGAGTAAGATGAAAATAATATTACCTTCGGTACTATTACTGGTAACAACTTCCTCATTTGCAAAAAATTACGCCGAACAGCCTCAGCCTTTTACTCCTCAAACAGTACAGGATGTATTGCGTTGCAAGGTGTCATCTTTGGATTTTTCGTTTTGGACTCCGGAAAATTTTACCGGTTACCCTGGTTCAGATGAGCGTGCGGAAGAAGAAAATGTGGGACGTTTTGTCAATAAGATCGACAACATTACTTACCGTTACCGCTTGCCGTTTAAGGTGCATCTTGCCAATCCCTTAGATGGAAAAGAAGTAGAAGGTCAGTATGTCGCTATTCGCAACAATGCTGTCTATTTGGAAATTGATTGGGCACGATATCCCAAATTGCATTCACTATACCGTCAGAAATATCAGGAAGACCTTTATGAGCTGACGCAACAGCTAAAGGGACAAAATATCACATCCAAAACGACACCTAAAAAACTGGATACATTGGGCTATAGTGTGCCTGCTGTCGAAAAATCGATAACAGACCCCAATAAAAAATTGAAGATATGGAAATATTTTGGCTTTCCTGCTGTCTTTAAAGCTGATGTAATAAGGGGTGATTCAGATAAGGGCTATATCGGCTGCCGTTATCCGTTGTAGACTGTCTTCCAAAAACGGAGGTCGTCTGAAAGCTGATTTTTCAGATGACCTTTTAACTTAATCTATTCAAACCACACCAAGCTATGACCCACACCATTACCCTACCCGACCAAACCACCTTTACCGCCAACGACGGCGAAACGGTTTTAGCCGCTGCCGCCCGTCAAAACCTCAATCTGCCCCATTCATGCAAAAGCGGTGCCTGCGGGCAATGCAAAGCCGAACTGGTGAGCGGCGATATTCAAATGAGCGAACACTCGGAACAGGCCTTATCCGAAGCAGAAAAAAGCCAAGGCAAGATTTTGATGTGCTGTACTACCGCGCAAAGCGACATCAGCATCAACATTCCCGGCTACAACGCCAACGCGCTACCCGTCCGCACCCTGCCTGCCCGCATCGAAAGCATGGTTTTCAAACACGATGTCGCCCTCCTGAAACTTGCCCTGCCCAAAGCCCCGCCGTTTGCTTTCTATGCCGGGCAATATATTGATTTACTGCTGCCGGGCAACGTCAGCCGCAGCTACTCTATCGCCAATTCGCCCGACCAAGAAGGCATTTTGGAACTGCACATCCGCAGGCGCGAAAACGGCGTCTGCTCGGAAATGATTTTCGGCAGCGAACCTAAAGTCAAAGAAAAAGGCATCGTCCGCATCAAAGGCCCGCTCGGTTCGTTTACCTTACAAGAAGACAGTGACAAACCCATCATCCTTTTGGCAACCGGTACAGGCTATGCCCCCATCCGCAGCATCCTGCTCGACCTTATCCGCCAAGACAGCAGCCGCGCTGTCCATTTCTACTGGGGCGCGCGTCACCAAGATGATTTGTACGCACTCGAAGAAGCTCAAGAACTGACAGGTCGTCTGAAAAACGCCCGCTTCACTCCCGTCCTATCAAAAGCCGCTGAGGGGTGGCAAGGCGAAAAAGGATACGTCCAAACTGCTGCCGCAAAAGATTATCCCGACTTGAGCGGTTACGAAGTTTATGCCTGCGGTTCCGTCGCCATGACCGAAAGCGCGAAATCCGTGTTGACCGCGCAATGCAGCCTGCCTGAGACAACCTTCTATTCGGATGCGTTTTCGCCTGCGCAATAGATATACCCGCGCAAATCTAATCCTGCCGCAACCGCAAAAGGCTTGGGAACTGAGTTGTCTTAAAAAATAATGTGCCGATGTCGTCGAACAATTTTTCAGACGACCTCGGCACATTATTTTGTAAAAGGTCGTCTGAAAACGAATTTAGTGGGATTACTCAGGTTTTCAGACGACCTTCGGATTTGGGCGAACCTTATTCCGCTACCGTTTTGCGAATAAGCTTTTCAGCATTGGCGAGCGTGTTTTCCACTTCGGCAAACTCGATTTTGCTGCCCGACACCAGCGCGCGCGTGTCGTTGAACACGACTTGGACTTTCCCGTCGGTTTCGGTAACGAGGACGCGCAACGGCAGTTGCAGGGCGAAGGCGGGGTCTTTTTGCATCAGCGGCGTGCCGGCTTTAGGCGTGCCGAAGACGATGACTTTGGCGGGCTGCATGTCCAAACCGCTTTGACGCGCGGCGGCTTGGTGGTCGATGACGGCGAACACGGTCATGCCTTTTTCTTTGACGGCGGTTTCCAAACGGCGGACGGTATCGTCAAAACTGTATTTGCTGATGGCGGTATGGGTTTGATTCATGGCGGAACTTTGTCGGGAATCGGGTTGTCGGGCGGCATCGCCGTCGTGTGAGGCGCAGGCGGTCAGGGCGGCGAGGATGGCGGCTGCGGCGAAGGTGCGTATCGGTTTCATGTTTTTCCTTGGATAAAAGGTCGTCTGAAACGTTTCAGACGACCTTGTTGCTGGTTATTTCAAACCTTTTTTCACCAAGTCTTCGTAACCGCCGTGGTTGGTTACGTTGGTGTAGCCTGCTTTTTTCAACTCGGTAAGCGCGGCTTCGGCACGGCGGCCGCTGCGGCAGTAGAGGTTGACGGGCGCGTTTTTGTCGGGGCTGACGCTTTTGATGCGTTCGACGATTTGGTCGTGCGGGATGTTGACCGCACCTTGCAGATGGCCGGATTTGAATTCTTCTTCGGAACGTACATCAATCCATACGCCTTTTGCTTTGGCAGGTTGCGCGCTAGTGGCTTTGGAGGCGGGCGCGGCATAGGATACGGCGGCAGGCAGGACGAGTGCGGCGGCAGTCAGCGCGGCAGTCAGCAATTTTTTCATGGTCGTTTCTCCAAACGGTTGAACAAAAATATCAATCTAAACGGTTCGGCGGCAAAAAGCAATGTCTAGATGTCTAAGTAATGGCTGTGAGTACAACAAAGTAGTCTAGATTAGGAAAATAGCGACTAAGCCTCCAAATCTTAATTCGTTCTAATTTCATCTTTCTGTCTAATCAACTCCTACCTCCTTGAGATTTCCGTCATTATCTTGTTGAGTATAAGATTTATACCCAACTTTCCTTATAAACTCATCAAAATTACCTTGATCTATAGAAAATCCTGATTTTAAAACTTCTTCTATATTGCATTTACATATTTCTGGATTGTAGATTGTTTTATACTTTTTTATATTTTCGTCATATAAATCAATACTTAAAATAAAATGAGGGAACAAAGCTCTTTTAACGGAATATTCTTCTTCATCCTCATATGGTGGTTGTTTTATATCAGGAAGAGACATTTCCTCCAATTTTTCAATTATATCTGAGTTTTTAAGAAAAAAATTTGGAATGGCAAACTCATGGATTCTAGTTTTAGGTAAGATATATTGTATAATAATTCCCCCTTTAAAAGGTTCATTAAGCCTTCCTATCATAAAAGATTTTGCTGCACCATACTCAGTTGTTGCCGAAATTAATGCCGATTTTTTATGATATTCTCGGGATTCAAACTGATGTAATACCGCCAAATAATAATCTCTAATCAGTATCTTATTTTTATGCTCTAATTTCTGGATATTATTTATAGCTATCTCAAGTTTACTGGACTCTTGTAGCCAAGAAATAAACTCTCTGTTACCATCAACAAATATTTGAAACTCATCTTTATTATTTGCGATTTCTTCCTGAATTTTTTTAAATATTTTTTTAAAAACTTCCTCATCTGAATCTTCTACAAGTCTATATATACTATCATCAATATTAGTTGAAATAGAATGATTCTGAACAACAAAATAATTAGATTTACATCCCAACATAAATATTTTATTTAATATAGCTTCTTCGCAATTTTCCTCTTCCTCAATTTTTAAGTCTTTCTTGACTTTATCAATACCAATCCCTCTATACAACTTAATAAATTGATCATTTAAAATAAATTTTTTATAACATTCTTCTTTATTTATACACATTTTTTTAATTTCTTCCATATAAATCAGGGTCGTCTGAAACGGGAGTTGTTTTCAGACGACCCTTTGAGACAAAATCAACGCTGTGCGTCAACCGCTTCCAAAGCACGCAGGGCATAAGTGTAGGCTGCGCCTGCGTTCAGGGAAATGGCGGTCGCCAGCGCGCCGGCGATTTCGCTTTCAGTCGCACCCGCCTTGGCGGCTGCGGCGGCGTGTACGCTGATGCAGCTTTCGCAACGGGTAGTGATGGCGACGGCGAGGGCAATCAGCTCGCGGGTTTTCGCATCCAATGCTTCGGCTGCGGCAGCTTGTTCCAGCGCGCCGTAGGCTTGCAGCATTTTAGGGTGGTTTTTACCCAGCTCGCCGAATGATTTTTTAACGTGTGCGGTGTGTTCGGGCCAATTTTGAAACATTTTGATTTCCTTTCCAATGTGTTTGATATGAAGGATGTTGCTCTTTCATGGCGAATTTAAAATTTAATCCGCCATCTTTACATCCGATGAATGGCATTATTGCAATAATTTGACTATTATAATCGTCAAATCATCTCATTCACTTGCAAAAAACACTTATGGACACTTTGGACAAACTCATCGAACTGGCGCAAATCACCGGCAGTGTGGACATACAATGCCTGTTCCGCGACAAATGGTATGCCCCGCACGAACGCAGGCGCGCGCACGGCATCGCGCACCTCGTCGTCGCCGGAGAAAGCTACATCAAAATCGAAGGCGAACCCGAAGCACGTCTCTTACAAACCGGCGACCTTATCTTTTTCCCGCGCAGCGCCGAACACATTATCAGCAGTGAAGCAGACTGCAACAACTGCGGCGATACCATTCATATCGGCAACGACGGCGCGTTTACCATCGAATCTTCAGGTAGCGGCGGCGAAAAAGGGCTGGATTTGTTCTGTGCTCGTTTCGAATACGACGAACACGCCGACATCATGCACGACCTGCCCGAAACCGTCCTTATCAAGATGGACCATCCCTCGCTGCAATGCCTCATTTCCATGTTGCAATACGAAAGCGCACACACGCTTTCCGGCTCGCGCGCCATCGTCAATGCCCTCTCCTCCGTACTCCTCGTCCTCATCGTCCGCGCCCATCTCGAACAAGGCGGAGAAGCACCTTTGGGTGGCATACTCAACGGCCTGCGCGACAAACGCCTGCGCCAACTCATCCAAACCGTCGTCAGCCGCCCCGAAGACGAATGGAACATCGAAAAAATGACCGCGCTTGCCAACCTCTCCCGCGCCCAACTCATGCGCCTGTTCAAACAACAAACCGGCATCAGCCCCCACGCCTTCGTCAACCTCATCCGCCTGCGCCAAGCCGCCGTACTGCTGCGGCAAACCGCCGATTCCGTCCTGTCCGTCGCGCTGAACGTCGGCTTCCAATCCGAAACCCACTTCGGCAAAGCGTTTAAAAAACAATACGGGATTTCGCCGGGGCAGTATCGGAAAAATGAAACAGCAGATGAAGATACCAGCCAGTCGCTTGAAGGCATTTGAACTCAAAAGGTCGTCTGAAAACGGCAAAAGCGTCATAACCCTTTGATTTATCGTTCAGCCATTGTGATACTGCGGAAAAGCCTGTTTGGATACACCGTTTATTTGTCCTTTCTTTCCTTGTTCAGCCGGTCGTAGGCGTATATCCAAATCGCGGTGTTGCCAGCAGGCGTTTAATCTTGGCAATAATTGGAGAAATTTTGATATTACAGATTTTTAATAAACTCAATTTGTTCAAATAAATTATCTTTTTCAAAAATGAGTCTATTTCCCTTATTATCAGTAACATAAATAATATCTTTTAGTTTTTTGCTTAATTCGCCCAAATCTCCAATAACAAAAAAAACCAATGTATTTGTTCTATGCAAATCATCATTTATTAAATCCCAAACCATCTCAGAGCCAGAAATATAGAATAAATCTGAACTATCAGCATTTTGAACATGCCAACCATAATCTAGTAAAAGGCTCATGAAATTATTTATTAGTGGATAACTCATTCTTTTTCCTTTGTAATTTTCTGGAAAAATCCTTTAGGTACCGTTACACCTGATTCTCCTAATTGTTTTATTATCATTTCTTTTGCCTATATAATCCATTTTTCCCTTTTCAGACGACCTCTTATGCTCAGCTACCGCCACGCCTTCCATGCCGGCAACCATGCCGATATGATCAAGCATTTCATCCTTTTCCTGACGCTTGATTACTTCAATCAAAAAGACAAGCCCTATTGGTATATCGATACCCACAGCGGCGCGGGTTTATATGACTTGAGCGGCAGCGAGGCGCAAAAAGTCGGCGAATACAAACAAGGCATCCGGTTGCTCCAAGAGGCGGAACTTCTGCCGCCCGAGCTGTCCGCCTTCATCGCCCGCCTGAATACCATACTCCCACAAGAGCAACGCTATTGCGGTTCGCCGTGGCTTGCCCAAGCCCTGACGCGCGACAGCGACAAACTGCGTTTGTTTGAGCTGCACCCTGCCGATTTCCAACATCTGAAAAACAATATGGAAGAAGCGCGCTTGGGCAGGCGCGGACAAATAATGCAGGCAGACGGTTTTCGCGGTCTGATTTCGTTGCTGCCCCCGCCGCCGCGCCGCGCTGTTGTCCTGATAGACCCTCCGTATGAAGAAAAGCAAGACTATCAGCGCGTTGTCCAAACCTTAAAAGACGCGCTCAAACGCTTTGAGCAGGGTTGTTATATGGTTTGGTATCCCTGCTTGAGCCGCGAAGAAAGCCGCAAACTGCCCGAGCAACTGCAAAAGCTGATGCCCGAGAGCTACCTGCACGCCGAGTTACACGTCCACACCCCGCGTCCGGACGGATTCGGGATGCACGGCAGCGGCATGTTTATCATCAACCCGCCCTACCTGCTGCCGGAACTGCTGAAAAGCAACCTTCCCGCGTTGACCGACATACTGGCACAAGACAACGGCGCGCGCTTCGTCTTAAACAGTTGCATAAAATAATCGATATTATCCCGTCGAACCAAGACACCGGCGGGAAATCCTGTGGCAGAGGCCTCCGATTTAAACTACAATTCACTACATTGTTTTCACGCTTTCAAATCATGACGATCAGACATCCCGCTTCATTGCTTTTGGCTTCCCTTTGCACGCTTTTTCTATGCTCCTGCGAACGTTCGGTTCAAGACACGGTACAAGAAACCTTCGGCGAAGAATTGCGCGGCCATTTCATCAGTAGCGCGACAGCCATCTGCGTGGAAAAAGCGCCGAAAAGCAGTGCGATACCGTCTGATACCATACAGCAAATCTGTTCGTGCGCTTCGGAAAAAACCGCAGACCAGATATCCATCGACGATATGTCGAAACTGATCGGCGGCGAAGTCGGCGGTGAGCTGAAAACCAAAATCAAGCAAAGCGCGGTCGAATGCGCCAAAGAAATGATAGGCGCCGCCTCCGCACCTTCCAGCAAGAAATAAATACCGACCTCGTCTGAAAACCATTTTCAGACGACCTTTTCTTTTTTATAGCCAGAAACCGAGTCCGATATGAAAACATTAGCGCAATTCCTACCGCAGCATTTACAGCAAAACAGCATTCCTGCCGAATTGGGCAGCGTCCTCGAATCCATTGTCGCCGCCTGCTCCGACATCAGCGGCAAAGTCCGCTTGGGCGCACTCGCCGGCGTGTTGGGCATGGCGGGGACGGGCAATATTCAGGGCGAAGATCAGAAAAAGCTGGATGTGATTGCCAACGATATCCTGATTGACGTCTTGAAAAAAAACGCCTATGTCGCCGGTTTGGCAAGCGAGGAAGAGGATACTTTTGTGGCGGCCAACGAAAACGGCGGCTATCTCGTCTTGTTCGACCCTCTGGACGGCTCGTCCAATATCGACGTCAATATTTCCGTCGGTACGATTTTTTCCGTACTTACCAAGCCCGAAGGTCGTCTGAATACCGAATCCTTCCTGCAAAAAGGCCGTGACCAAGTGGCGGCAGGTTATGTTTTGTACGGCCCGCAAACCCAACTAGTGTTCACTTTGAAACACGGCGTTTTCGTGTTTACGCTCAACGAAAACAACGAATTCGTCCTGACCAAAGAAAATCCGCAAGTTCCGGCATCGACCAAAGAGTTTGCCATCAATATGTCCAACACCCGCCACTGGCAAGCCCCTATGCAGCAATATATTAACGAGCTGCTGGCAGGCGATACGGGCGTTCGCGGTAAAAATTACAATATGCGCTGGGTGGCGAGCATGGTCGCAGAAATCCACCGCATCCTGATGCGCGGCGGCGTATTCATGTATCCTCAAGACAAACGCGATCCGTCCAAACCCGGCAAGCTGCGCCTGATGTACGAAGCCAACCCGATGAGCCTGATTTTGGAACAGGCAGGCGCGGCGGCAAGTAATGCTTTGGAAAACATGCTCGACATTATTCCCACGGGTCTGCACCAACGCGTAGCCGTCGTCATGGGCAGCCGCGAGGAAGTCGAATATGTCGGCAAGCTGCATCAAAAATAAGATGTTGAGTTTGTAGGCTATCCTGCCATAAAAAGGTCGTCTGAAAATCCGTTTCAGCATTCGTGATGAACGTTGAAACAGGTTTTCAGACGACCTTTTGTGTATTTGGGCATTTACAACGCCTGATGTTGGGCAAACCTTGAATCAGTTGCCGACCGTTATGAACTTTCGCCCAAAATCATCGAGCCTATGCCTGCATCGGTGAAAATTTCCAGCAAAAGCGCGTTGGGCAGGCGGCCGTCGATGATGTGTGTCGCTTTGACACCGTTGCTTGCCGCTTCGACGGCGGAGCTGATTTTGGGCAACATACCGCCGTAGAGCGTGCCGTCTGCGATTAATTCATTGATACGGCTTGGTGTGAGGTTGGTCAAGAGGTTGCCTTCTTTGTCCATCACGCCGGCGATATTGGTCATCATCAGCAGTTTTTCCGCGTTCAATTCTTCCGCCAATTTGCCTGCGACCAAGTCGGCGTTGATATTGAACGCTTCGCCTTTTTCGCCGACACCGATGGGCGCGACGACGGGAATGCAGCCGCGCTCAATCAGCCCTTCAATTAGGCGCACGTCTATGCTTTCGACCGTGCCGACTTGTCCGATGTCCACACCTGTTTTTTCGGGCGTATCGACCAGCAGTTTTTTCGCTTTGATGAAGTGGTTGTCGCGTCCGGTTACGCCGACCGCGCGTCCGCCCTGCAAATTAATCAGCGAGACGATTTCTTTGTTGACATGACCGCCCAACACCATTTCTACGATGTCCATCGTTTCGCCGTCGGTAACGCGCATGCCTTGTACGAATTCGCCTTTTTTACCGATTTTTTCCAACATTTCGTTAATTTGCGGTCCGCCGCCGTGGACGATGACGGGGTGGATGCCCACCAGTTTGAGCAAAACGACATCTCGAGCGAAACCTTCTTTCAAAGCAGGCTCGGTCATGGCGTTGCCGCCGTATTTGATGACGATGACGGAGCCGGAAAAACGGCGGATATACGGCAGGGCTTCGGCTAAAATGCGCGCTTTGTCTGCTGCGGAAATGGTGTGGGATTCGCTCATAATCGTATCTCATTATTAACAATTTAATCATTATAGCGGATTACCTTTGAATCAGTAAAAATCAGCTTCGCAACTGTTTGCAGCTTTGCCGTCTTGTCCTGATTTAAAGTGAATCTACCCTATCTTAACGTCAAAGGTCGTCTGAAACAACATTCCGCAGCCCTTATCGGTTGAGGATGCGCCCGTCGGAATGGTAGAATCAACAGATTCGGGCATATCGGTTTGCCGTCGCCGACGGATACGGTATCGCCCACACATTTTCTCAAACAACGGTTATCCGGTTCGCCCGATATACCGAGGACTTTCCCATGATTAAAATCAGCACTCAATTTGACGCCGGCTCCGTCGTCGTCAAAGACCTGACCGACCCTGCCAATATCCGCCTTGAGCTGCGTCCGGACAACGCTTCCGATTTCGCCCAATGGTTTTATTTCCGCCTGCAAGGTGCGGCGTATCAGAATTGCGTGATGCACTTTGAAAACGCGGCGGATTCGGCTTATCCCGAAGGCTGGGAAGATTATCAGGCGTGCGCCTCTTACGACCGCCAAAATTGGTTCCGCGTCCCGACCGAATACGAAAACGGCGTGCTGACCATCAACCATACGCCGCTGTCCAACAGCGTTTATTACGCCTATTTCGAACCCTATTCCTACGAGCAGCATCTGAACCTTTTGGGCGACGCGCAAGGCAGCGGGCTTTGCCGCATCGATGACTTGGGCAGCACCGTGCAAGGCCGTGACATCAACCTGCTGACCGTCGGCAACCAAGTCGAAAGCGACATGAAAATCTGGATTATCGCCCGCCAACACCCGGGCGAAACGATGGCGGAATGGTTTATCGAAGGCTTGCTCGGCCGCCTGCTCGATCCGCAAGACCCAACCGCGCGCACCCTGCTCGACCGCGCCACTTTCTATATCGTGCCGAACATGAACCCCGACGGCTCGGTATTGGGCAACCTGCGCACCAATGCCGCCGGCGCGAACCTCAACCGCGAATGGGAAAATCCGACTTTGGAAAAAAGCCCGGAAGTCTTCCTCGTGCGCGAAAAAATGCTGGAAACCGGCGTGGATTTGTTCCTAGACATTCATGGCGACGAAGCATTGCCGTTTGTCTTTGTCGCCGGTACGGAAGGCGTGCCGAACTACAATCCGCGCATTGCCGCGTTGGAAACTCAGTTCAAAACCGCCCTGCTCTCTGCCAGCCCCGACTTCCAAGACGAATACGGCTATGAAAAAGACGCGCCCGGTCAGGCAAACATGACGCTCGCGACCAACTGGGTGGGCAATCATTTCGACTGTCTTGCCTATACGCTCGAAATGCCGTTTAAAGACAACGCCAACCTGCCCGACGACGACTTCGGTTGGAACGGCCAACGCTCCCTGCGTTTGGGCGAAGCCATGTTGTCGGCCGTCTTGAACGTTGTCGATGATTTACGATAATTATTTTTTCCCATCACACAAAAGATCGTCTGAAAATCCCAATCGGCATTTTCAGACGACCTTTGTCGGGCTAAAAACACATAAACCGCCCTTCTCATAAGGAACACCATCATGATGATACATCCGCAGTTTAATCCTGTTGCAATCAGTATCGGACCAGTCGCCATCCGCTGGTATGCCCTCAGCTATATCGTCGGCTTTATACTTTTCCTATGGCTGGGTCGCCGCCGTATTAAGCAAGGCAACACCGCTTTTACGAAAGAAATGCTCGACGACTTCCTAGGTTGGGGGGCAATAGGCGTCATACTCGGCGGACGACTCGGCTATATCCTGTTTTACAAATTCTCATACTACCTCGAACATCCGCTTGACATGATCAAAGTCTGGGAAGGCGGCATGTCGTTTCACGGCGGCTTCTTGGGCGTCGTCATCGCCATGTGGATCTTCAGCCGCCAACACAAAATCAGCACCTTAAAAACCATGGATTTTGTCGCGCCGCTTGTTCCGCTGGGCTTGGCTTCCGGCCGTATCGGCAACTTCATCAACGGCGAACTCTGGGGCCGGATTACCGACATCAACGCCTTTTGGGCAATGGGCTTCCCGCAAGCGCGCGCAGAAGACCTCAACGCCGCCGTGCGCAACCCGCTTTGGGCGGAATGGATGCAGCAATACCACGTACTGCCCCGCCACCCTTCGCAACTCTACCAATTCGCACTGGAAGGCATCTGCCTTTTCATCGTCGTATGGATTTTCTCCAAAAAACCGCGTCCGACCGGACAAGTCGCCTCCCTCTTCCTCGGCGGCTACGGCTTCTTCCGCTTCATCGCCGAATACGCCCGCCAGCCCGACGACTATCTCGGCCTGCTCACCTTGGGCTTGTCGATGGGACAATGGTTGAGCGTGCCAATGATTGTTTTGGGTGCCATCGGTTTTGTTTGGTTTGGTAAGAAAAACCGCCTGAACTGATGCCCAAAGGTCGTCTGAAAACCCAAACGGGACGCGATAACCAGCGTCCCGTTATCACGTCAGCCATTCCAAACCGGCACGATTTGCGATTCATCAAACCGAATCGCAAAAAATCTTAAATCCGACTTGGTTTATCCGCCGCCCGATGGTATCGTGGCACACCTTTCCATCTTTTTAAAGAGAGCCCAAAATGTCAGAAGAAAACAAAATCAAAGTCAACGACCTGCCCGAAGACAAAAAAGAACAGTCTGAAGAAGTCGAGTTGCCCGTAGTCAACAACGAAGAAAAACGCGGCGGCCACAGCGAAGGCGGTTGCTGCGGCGCATGCGGCGGTTGATTCCGTTTTGAAAAGCAAAGGTCGTCTGAAAACCTGAAACATGGTTTTCAGACGACCTTTTTATCGTGGAAGGATATAGCGGATTCTGTCAAAACGGACGCTATAGTGGATTAACTTTAAATCAGTACGGCGTTGCCTCGCCTTAGCTCAAAGAGA
>CAUVJL010000077.1:0-12688 GCA_963552075.1 uncultured Neisseria sp. | reverse complement strand
TAGTACGACAAGGCGAGGCAACGCCGTACTGGTTTAAAGTTAATCCACTATAAAACAGGTCGTCTGAAAACGTATTCAGGCTTTCAGACGACCTGTTTGATGTTAGAATGATTGCTTATATTGATGAATGAATCACAAGGGGCTTGTCGATATGTCCTTATCCATTGACGAACAGCTTTTGCCGCACCGCAATGCCATCGATGAAATCGATGCCGAGATTTTGCGCCTGTTGAACGAGCGCGCAGGCCATGCGCACGCCATCGGTGAATTAAAAGGAACGGGCGCGGTGTACCGTCCCGAGCGCGAAGTCGCGGTATTGAGGCGGATTCAGAGTTTGAACCAAGGCCCGCTGCCTGACGAATCCATCGCAAGACTGTTTCGCGAAGTGATGAGCGAATGCTTGGCGGTGGAGCGTCCGCTGACGATTGCCTACCTCGGTCCGCAGGGAACGTTTACCCAGCAGGCAGCTATCAAACATTTCGGCCATGCCGCCCATACCGCCGCATTTCAAACCATAGACCAGTGTTTCCGACAAGTCGAAACGCGGCAGGCAGATTATTTGGTCGCACCGGTTGAAAACTCGACCGAAGGTTCGGTCGGCCGCACCTTAGACTTATTGGCGGTAACCGCATTGAAAGCCTGCGGCGAAGTCATTGTCCGCATCCATCACAACCTTTTGCGCAAAGGCACGCACGAATTGGGCGGCATCACAAAAGTCATCGCACACGCCCAAGCGTTGGCGCAATGCAACGACTGGCTCGGGCGCAACCTGCCCAACGCCGAACGCATCGCCGTTTCCAGCAACGGAGAGGCGGCAAGGCTGGTGGCAGAATCAGACGACCTCAGTATCGCCGCCATCGCAGGGCGTACCGCAGCCGATATTTACCATTTGAACTATGTCGCCGAGTGTATCGAAGACGAGCCGAACAACACCACGCGCTTCTTGGTTATGGGGCATCAAGATACAGGCAGTAGCGGTAAAGACAAAACCTCGCTGGCCGTCTCCGCGCCCAACCGCGCCGGCGCCGTCGCCTCGCTGTTGCAGCCGTTTACCGAATCGGGCATTTCCATGACCAAGTTCGAAAGCCGCCCGAGCAAATCCGCGCTGTGGGAATACCTGTTCTTCATTGACATCGAAGGGCATCAAAACGACGAAAAAGTCCAAAACGCACTGCGGCTCTTGAGCGAACGCGCATCGTTTGTCAAAGTCATCGGTTCCTATCCGGCAGCCGTTTTGTGATGTGGCGGGAATGAAGAAGGTCGTCTGAACATTCAGACGACCTTTTTTTGCTAAACAAGGGTCGTCTGAAATATTGAACACATTTTTTCAAAACCAATCTGGCTTCGGTATGGAGGCCGCGCTTTTTAAAGGATGCTTTTACACGCTCATGTCAGTCTTTGATAAACAGCGGCGCAGTTCTTTTGAACAGCAGGCATAAAATAAAGACGGGTATAAAGCCGATTTTTTATAAAATGCCGTCTGAAATTTCAGACGGCATTTGGTCTATTAGAATTTAGGCATTGAGCAGCCTTCTGAGACAACAATCTTACATCCAGAAACACCGGCTGCACGACATTTCCTTAAGGCTTCAGTTTCTGCAAGTCCGGGTTCTTTCATTCCGTAAAATGTCTTTAATATTTTTCCTTTATTACCTTGGGCAACGGCAATGCAGCCATTCCTGACTGAAGCAGCTATTACGCAAGGTTTATTGCTTCCTTCCCGTTCACAGGTTCTGATGGCTTCTCTCTCTGCAGCAGCTCGGGAATCCATATCGAGTGCGCCGCCCGAAATGCCCGTTTTAAGGTTAACTGCCAGTGCCCCATATTTTGATGGAACATTGATATTAACAATTTCCGTAGGCTGTTTTCGTTGGTGCTGACGAGACGACGCACAGTTGGGATTGTAGCCATACTGACATAATGCCGAATTGTTTTGCAATGCGCCTCTGGTTGCATCATAAGTGGGATCAGCTGCATAAACATTAAGGCTAGTCAGTCCCAACAATACAAAAAACAATTTTTTCATTACAATTCCAATCTTTTGTTTTTTAAAAATTTTAATATTTAAATGTAGAAATACTAGGATGGCTTACTTCCTTTGCCGGGTTGTTTCATGGTGTCTGTGATCACTGTCTGACTGCTACCTGTTGTCCATGAAGTATTATATTACTTATTCAATTTGCTGCGTTTTTTCAACATGACCATTCCATCGGGCAGCCCACTCTTTTAATAAACAGTGGCGTTTTTCAAATGTCCGACGCAAAGTCGGTAGTCCGATTAGCCGGTCAATCGTTTTTCCCAGCCCGAAAGTAAATTCCACCGTATCCGTCACACAGGTACGCCCTCCGGAAAATCTGAATTCATGCGTATGGCGGAAGGAGCGGTAAATCCCTTTCAGCATCAGGTCGGTAAACGATTGGTTCGGCTCAAGCGAAATGATTTCGGCACGATGCCGCAACCAAATCCCGCAAACTCTGTATCTGAAATCCAAAATATCTCCCCGCGCCCAGTATTCCTTTTCCGACAGCCATTGCACGTCAAACGGAAACTGACAGGCAAATCCGTGTCGGGAAGTACAGTAGCGGAATATCGGTTCGAGCGGCGCATCCAGCCGGACGCTGCGGGTGTAAGTCAGCATGATATCGACCGTTGTGGGTAAAGATGGGGATATTGATAAGAGTGGTGCGGTCGGTATCAGTTCATAAATTGCATTGAACGGCGTGATTTGGTGTTGATAATAGAATAAAGGTCGTCTGAAAATTTTCAGACGACCTTTATGATGAATCGCGGCGGTAGGTTTCTATTATTCTTGGCTGATGGGTTCGAAGCCCGGGCAGTCCTCATTGTTTTTGGAATTGCTTGCCCAGAAGATGCCGTCGCTGTTGAGGTAAACGGAGCAGGTCTCGGTGGACTTGTATTCGTCTGTGGGTTTGGCTTCGAGGATGTATCTTGAGGAGGCGGAGTTTACGATTTTTTTATCGTTGTCGTCCGGGCCTTCGAAGTTGAAGATGGAGATATTGAAATATTGGTTTTGAACCAAGGGGGGCAACGAGGGATTGCCTGCTTCGGCTTTTACGGTCGCATGCTGGGCGTAGTAACGCTCGAGGTTTTGGGCGTTGATCAGCAGCTCGGAGCGGACGCTTTCCAAGCGTGTTTTGCGGACGTAGCGTTGGTAAGAGGGATAGCCGATCGTCGCTAAAATCGCGATGATCAGAACGACAACGAGTAGCTCGGGGAGAGTAAAACCTTGTGATTTGTTTTTCATAGTAAGTGTCATTGTGTTGTTATATTTATCCAGCCGGGTCGTCTGAAAGGTTCGGGGAGGCGGCCGTTGTTGGGTTTGATAGATGTTGAATTATAGTTCTTTTCTCTTGTTTTGAATGTTTGGATAAATATTGAGATTGGGAAAATATGTAAATACGTTGAAATATTCTGGAAAAGGGTTTTGATTATTTCTATGTAAAACAATAAGTTAGATTTTAGTTTGGTCGGTTATTGTCTTGGCTGGGGTAGATGTTTACAGTAAAATCTGCCCGTTTTCAGCGTTTTCGGCGGATAAGTGTTGGGATTATGCGACATGAATCGGGTGCCGGATTGAACAGATGAAATGGATGAATCAGAAAGTCAGTTATGGCAAAAATCATTAATAAATGGACGGTTGGAATAACGGTTGCTGCGGTGCTTGGGTTTGCTGCGTGGTCTTATTTCCAGCCCGAACCTCAAACTTCTTACATCACGGAAACGGTCAAACGCGGCGACATCAGCCAGACGGTATCCGCTACGGGCGAGATTTCGCCGTCGAATCTGGTGTCGGTGGGCGCGCAGGCTTCGGGGCAGATTAAGAAGCTGTACGTCAAGCTCGGGCAGCAGGTTAAAAAGGGCGATTTGATTGCGGAAATCAATTCGACCACTCAGGTGAACACGCTGAATACGGAAAAATCCAAGCTGGAAACGTATCAGGCGAAATTGGTTTCCGCCGAAATCGCGCTGAACAGTGCGGAGAAGAAATACAAGCGCGAAGCGGCTTTGTGGAAGGAAAACGCGACTTCTAAAGAGGATTTGGAAAGCGCGCAGGATGCGCTGGCTGCGGCTAAGGCAAACGTTGCCGAGCTGAAGGCTTCTATCAAGCAAACCAAAATTTCCATCAATACTGCCGAATCGGAATTGGGCTATACCCGCATTACCGCGACGATGGACGGTACGGTGGTGGCGATTCCGGTGGAAGAAGGGCAGACCGTGAACGCGGTACAGTCCACGCCGACGATTATCCAATTGGCGAATCTGGATACGATGTTGAACAAAATGCAGATTGCCGAAGGCGATATTACCAAGGTCAAAGCGGGGCAGGATATTTCGTTTACGATTTTGTCCGAACCGGATACGCCGATTAAGGCGAAGCTCGACAGCGTCGACCCGGGCTTGACCACGATGTCGTTGGGCAGCTATACCACCAGCACGGACACGACTTCCAATGCGATTTACTACTACGCCCGCGCTTTGGTGCCTAATCCCGACGGCAAACTTTCTATCGGTATGACGACGCAGAATACGATTGAAATCAACGGCGTGAAAAACGTTTTGCTCGTGCCGACGCTGACGATTAAAAAACACGACGGCAAATCGTTTGTCAGCGTTTTGGGTGCGGACGGTAAAGCTTCGGAACGCGAGATTACGGTCGGTCTGAAAGACAGTATGAACACCGAAGTGAAAAGCGGTTTGAAAGAAGGCGACAAGGTGGTGATGTCGGAAATGAGCGCGGCGGAGCAGGCTGAAGCGGCGCAACGCGCCATGCAGGGCGGTCCGCCGAGATAAATAGGCAATAGGTCGTCTGAAAGTTTTGTTTCTAGCAAAATCCCGCTTTCAGACGACCTTTCCACTCCATACATCATTATCGGTCGGACACACTTATGAGCTTAATCGAATGTAAAAACATCAACCGCTACTTCGGCAGCGGCGCGAACCGCGTTCATGTGTTGAAAGATGTCAGCCTGTCGATAGAGAAGGGCGATTTCGTCGCCATCATCGGGCAGTCCGGTTCGGGCAAATCCACGCTGATGAACATCCTCGGCTGCTTGGATAGCGCGACTTCGGGTTCGTATCAAATCGACGGCATCGAAACCGCCAAAATGGAGCCGGACGAGCTGGCGGCATTGCGGCGCGAACGCTTCGGCTTTATTTTCCAACGCTACAACCTTTTGGGTTCGCTGACGGCGCGGGACAACGTCGCCCTGCCTGCCGTGTATATGGGCATGGGCGGCAAAGAGCGTTCCACGCGCGCGGAGAAACTATTGCAGGATTTGGGTTTGGAAGGCAAAGAAGGCAACAAACCCAGCGAACTTTCCGGCGGTCAGCAGCAGCGCGTCTCCATCGCCCGCGCCCTGATGAACGGCGGCGAAATCATCTTCGCCGACGAACCGACCGGCGCACTCGATACCGCCAGCGGCAAAAACGTAATCGAAATCATCCAAAAGCTGCATAAAGAAGGGCATACCGTGATTATGGTTACGCACGATCCCGGTATCGCCGCCATCGCCAACCGCATCATCGAAATCCGCGACGGCGAAATCATCTCCGACAGTTCAAAAAATCCCGAAATCCCCGAAAGCAAAATAGAACGCATCAAAGAAAAATCTTCGTGGCTGTTTTATTACGACCAATTCGTCGAGGCCTTCAAAATGTCGGTGCAGGCGATTATGGCGCACAAAATGCGCTCGCTCCTGACCATGCTCGGCATCATCATCGGCATCGCCTCGGTCGTGTCCGTTGTCGCTTTGGGCAACGGTTCCGAGAAAAAAATCCTCGCAGACATCAGCGCGATGGGGACGAACACCATCAGCATCTTCCCCGGTCGCGGCTTCGGCGACAGGCGCAGCGGCAGGATTAAAACCCTGACCATTGACGACGCCAAAGTCATCGCCAAACAAAGCTACGTCGCTTCCGCCACCCCGCAAACCAATTCCAGCGGCACGCTGACCTACCGCAACACCGATTTATCCGCCTCGCTTTACGGCGTGGGCGAACAATATTTCGACGTGCGCGGACTGAAGCTGGAATCAGGCCGCCTGTTTGACGAGGGCGATGTAAAAGAAGACGCGCAAGTTGTCGTGATCGACCAAAACACCAAAGAAAAACTCTTTGGCACAGACGTCAATCCATTGGGCAAAACCGTCCTCTTCAACAAACGCCCGCTGACCGTCATCGGCGTGATGCAAAAAGAAGAAAACTCCTTCGGCAACGCCGACGTATTGATGCTCTGGTCGCCCTATACGACCGTGATGCACCAAATCACTGGCGAGAGCCACACCAACTCGATTACCGTCAAAATCAAAGATGACGCCAATACCCAAGTCGCCGAAAAAGGGCTGACCGAGCTGCTTAAAACGCGGCACGGTACGGAAGACTTTTTCATGAACAACAGCGACAGCATCAAGCAGATGGTTGAAAGCACCACCGGCACGATGAAGCTGCTGATTTCCTCCATCGCCTTGATTTCGTTGGTGGTCGGCGGCATCGGCGTGATGAACATCATGCTGGTGTCCGTAACCGAGCGCACCAAAGAAATCGGCGTGCGCATGGCGATTGGCGCGCGGCGAAACAACATCCTGCAACAATTCCTGATTGAAGCGGTCTTAATCTGTATTATCGGCGGTTTGGTCGGGGTAGGGCTGTCCACTGCCATCAGCCTCGTGTTCAACCAATTCGTTACCGAATTTCCGATGGAAATTTCCATCGGCTCCGTCATCGGCGCGGTTGTCTGTTCCACCGCCATCGGCGTAGCGTTCGGTTTTATGCCCGCCAACAAAGCCTCCAAGCTCAATCCGATTGATGCTTTGTCTAAAGATTAAGTTTTCAGACGACCTCCAAACCCAAAAGGTCGTCTGAAAACCCCGTTTGGCTATTGTTATCACAATGAATATATAGTGGATTAAATTTAAATCAGGACAAGGCGACGAAGCCGCAGACAGTACAGATAGTACGGAACCGATTCACTTGGTGCTTCAGCACCTTAGAGAATCGTTCTCTTTGAGCTAAGGCGAGGCAACGCCGTACCGGTTTAAAGTTAATCCACTATACACACACCGAGGAAAACCGAATGATTACCCTGCATGTATTGGCACAGTCCCGCGCCCTGCGCATCGTCTGGCTGCTCGAACTCATCGGCGCACCGTATCAAATCAAAACCTACCTGCGCCATCCTGAAACCCTGCTCGCGCCCGACGAACTCAAAGCCGTTCACCCGCTGGGCAAATCCCCCGTTATCGACGACGACGGATTCGTGCTCAACGAAAGTGGCGCGATTACCGACTACCTGATTCAAACCTACGGCTGCGGACGCTTCATGCCCGAACGCGGCAGCCAAGATTACTGGCATTACCAACGCTGGCTGCACTATGCCGAAGGTTCGCTGATGCCCTTGCTTTTGCTCGGTCTGGTGTTCCGCAAAATAGAAAACGCCCCCATGCCGTTTTTCATCAAACCCGTCGCACGCAAAATCAGCGGCAACGTCAAAAACGGCTTTATCGAACCGCAAGCCGCCCTGCATCTTGCCTATGTCGAAAACGAATTAAACGGCAAAGACTGGCTGGTCGACAACCGGCTCAGCGGCGCCGACATCATGATGAGTTACCCGCTGCAAGCCGCCGCCGACCGCTTCGGATTGGCGGACTATCCCAACATCCGCGCCTATTTGCAGCGCATTGAAAAAGACCCCGCCTATCAAACGGCGGTACAGAAAGCAGGCGGCCCGCTGCTGCGTTTGGATAAATAAGGTCGTCTGAAAAAGCAAAAGTCGGGTCAGAACCCGACGCAATACCGAACACACGATTCACACAATACATTGCGAAAACAGCCCGAGCGTCGTCCGAATCCGCAACATATAGTAGATTAACTAAATCAGGACAAGGCGAGGCAACGCCGTACTGGTTTAAAGTTAATCCACTATATTTCAGACGACCCCTCCCGAAACAGGCATCTCAAGCCTTCAATACAAGGAAACCTATGGACGTTTACGCAACATACACAGCCTATCCGCAAAGCGGCATCGAACAAATCAAAGCCTCCTCCGGCACGCCTGCCGCCGTATCCGAATGCAGCGCAGGCAAACTATGGGACGCGCTGCATTTCGTCCTGACCGGCAAAGGCTCGGACGATGCCGACGCGGCAAACCCGTTGAGCAAAGCCATGATCGGCAACATCCTGCGGCAGGATGAAGAAGCGGGCGAACACACCGGCTGGATCGACGATACCGAAACCGCCGAAGTAGCCCAAGCCCTGAACCAAGCCGACTTCGCCGCGCTGCTCGACGGCAAAACCGCAGCAGATTTTCAAAACAACCAAATCTACCCCGATATTTGGGGCGACGAAAAAGCCTTTGCCGAAACCCGCACGGAATTGGCGCAGCGGTTTAAAGAACTTGCCGCGTTCTACCAAACCGCCGCCGAACAGCATTGCGGCGTCGTGGTCAGGATTTCATGATTTCAGACGACCTTTTTGAATGGGAAAAGGTCGTCTGAAAAACGGATTCAACGGCGAAAGGTACATGAATAATTGATTTAATTGAATTTTATTGAAATGAGTAATACGAATTACGTTTGTTTTTCCTGCCGCACCGCCGTGCGCCGTCCGAAACGCTATTTCCGCCCCCAAGACAGCAGTTCTCCCCGTTGTTCGCAGTGTTCCAAACCATGTGTGGAGCTGTCGGATAGAATTCCGCTTCCGTCGAAGCATAAAACCAAAGAATGGCAGAAATTGCAGCAGGATTTGTGGCGGCAACAGTTACAAATATTGGAGAGACAGCAACGCTCCAGAGTCAGATATAAGCATGAACTCGAACACGAAGCCGATCGGTTGGAGCGTAAACTGCAAGAGCCGATGTATCCGCAAACTGCCAAACAATTAAAACGTCTTCTGAAAAATTGTTTGAAGAACTTAGAACAAATCAAATGACCGAGCAAGAACTGGTGCGCCGTTTCCATCAGGCTTTAACCGATATTTCCGCCCTTGCGGAAGCCATTGGCGAACTGCATTGGAAAAGGGCTTTTTTCGACAAGGCGGTGCGGACGCTTGAAAACGAATCCCTGCCTTTTGAAGAACGTTTGGAGCTTGCCTGCGAACAAAGCCACGTTTTCGGCGGCATGGGTTCTTGGAATGATTCCCCGCCGTTCTCCGCCCACGAACACGGATTGTTTGATGAGTTTGAGAAGACCACTTCGGCTTTGTATGAAATACGTTCGACGGCAATGGTGCATTTAAGGTGGAAGAGCGGAAAGTAGCGTGGGCTTCGTCCGCGAAAACAAGTTGCTCCATCCGATTACAGATTTTCAGACGACCTCCAAACCAAAGGCTGAAACATGAACCCCGACAAAGTACAACGAAGCAAGCTGAATACGCTGACCGACCTGCCCAATGTCGGCAAAGCCGTGGCGGAGGATTTGGTTTTGCTCGGCATCACGCAGCCGCAGGATTTGACGGGACAGGACGCTTATGAAATGTATGCCCGCCTGTGCAGCCTGACCGCAACCCGACACGATCCCTGCATGATCGACATTTTCCTGTCGCTGGTTGATTTTATGCAGGGGAACGAACCAAAGCCGTGGTGGCATTTTACGGAACAGCGAAAAGCGTTTTTAGCCGATAAATAAACGCAGCCGATGAGATTGTTCAGACGACCTCCCGACCTTTTAGGTCGTCTGAAACCTTAAACCGAAAGACATAACATGCAGAAAAAACCTTTTTTTCAGACGGCCTTATCCCTGTCGCTCGCCCTTGTCTTAAGCGCGTGCGCCGTCCACAGCACCGACCAAAACCTCACGCTCGAATCGACGGGGCAGGTGATGAGCGCGGCAGAGACCGCCGAACGCTATGACGTGAACGGCAACTGGTGGGAAATCTACCAAAGCCCGCAGCTCAACGCCCTGATGGCGCAGGCTTTGGAAAACAATATCGATTTGAAACAGGCGGCCATCAGTGTCAATAAAGCCCTGTATCAGGCGAATATTTTGGGGGTGGATTTGGTGCCGTCGTTCAGCGGTTCGTTGAGTGCGTCCACATCCAAAAACCTGAAAACCGGCAGCCACGGCAACACCTTCAGCAGCCAGCTCGGCTTGAGCTACGAATTGGATTTGTGGCGCAAACTCAGTGCCACCGCCGACGCGCAAGTGTGGGAATACCAAGCCACGCGGCAGGATATGGCGAACACGCGCCTGACTTTGATCAACAATGTCGCCGACGCCTATTTCAACATCGCCTACCTCAACGAAGCCATTGAATTGGCGCAAAAATCCCTCAAGCAATATCAGGAAATCAACCGCATTGCCGATGCCAAGTTCCGCTACGGCAGAGCCGATTCCAGCCAGCCGACACAGGCGAAACAATCGCTGTTGAGCGCGCAAAACAGCCTGATTTCCCTGAAAAACAGCCTCGACACGCAAAAACAGGTTTTACGCAACCTGCTCAACCTCAAGCCGAACGAAGCCATCGCCGCCGACCCAGCGCAATACCGCCTGCTGCCCGTCAAAGGCGTGAACCTCGACGTACCGATTACCGTGTTGGCGAACCGCCCCGACCTGCGCGCCGCCGAATACCGCCTGCAATCCTCGCTCCAATCCGTCAAAGCGCAAAAACGCAGTTGGTATCCCTCGATTACATTGGGCGCGAGCTTGAGCACGTCGTCTGAAAAAGCCAAAAGCGCATTCAATATCCCGCTCTTGGGCGGCTCCGCCACCATCAATCTGCCGTTCCTCAACTGGCAGACCATGAAGTGGAAAGACAAAACCGCCCAAGCCAATTTCGACAGCGCCAAACTCGACTTTGAAAAAGCCCTGACCACCGCGCTGAACGAAGTTAATACCAACTACCTCGCCTACCAAAACGCCCAAGCTGCGCTCAGCAACCAAGAGCAGCGTTACGCCTTGGACAAGAAAAACAGCCGCTACTACCAAGTGCGCTACCAACACGGCAAAAACGAGCTGAAAGACTGGCTGGAAGCACTGAACAGCGAATACAGCTCCGCCCAGAACTTACTGAACCAGCGGTATGAAACGCTGAAATACGAAAACATGGTGTATAAAGCGATGGCGGGCCGTTATACGCCGAAGTAGGGCGGTCGGCTCGAGAGGTCGTCTGAAAACTGAAAAAAACGGTTTTCAGACGACCTTTTTGGCGGCTTGTCGGAAACAAGCCGGTGTGCAGTAAAAACGTCGGTAATGTCCCGCTGCGGTTTAAATTTGCTGTAAAAATCGAAACGCCTCGGAAAAGCAAAGAATTTGAGTTTGGATATCGTTTTTTAGAAATTCGAATTTTATTGAAAATATTTTGATAAACAAAAGGATATGTGCTTTTTGTGGAATTGTTGGATGCAATCGCGTATAATTTTGCGATTGTTTTATTCTGCAATTTCAGGCAGTGGATTGTCTGGGATGCTTATAGGAGCCCAATACCATGATGATATTATATTCAGGCATTACATGCCCGTTCAGCCAACGCTGTCGCTTCGTCCTGTACGAAAAAGGCATGGATTTTGAAATCAAAGACGTTGATATTTTCAATAAGCCCGAAGATCTTGCCGTAATGAATCCGTATAACCAAGTCCCCGTTTTGGTTGAACGTGATTTGATCCTCTATGAATCCAATATCATCAATGAATACATAGACGAACGCTTTCCCCATCCGCAACTGATGCCCGGCGACCCCGTGATGCGCGGCCGCGGACGATTGGTTTTGTTCCGCATGGAGAAAGAGCTGTTCAGCTTGGTGCATGTATTGGAAAACCCGAATTCCACCAATAAAGAAATGGCGAAAGCGCGCGAAGCCATCGGCAACGGTCTGACCATGCTCGCGCCTGCGTTCACCAAAAACAAATACATTCTCGGCGATGATTTCTCAATGATTGACGTGGCGTTGTCTCCTTTGTTGTGGCGTCTCGACCATTACGACATCAAACTCGGCAAATCCGCCGCACCATTGCTGAAATACGCCGAACGTATCTTCCAACGCGAAGCCTTTATCGAAGCCATGACCCCCGCTGAGAAGGCAATGCGCCGTTAAAGGTCGAAAGGATTCATCATGACGACATCTACCAAGCCTTATCTGATTCGCGCTTTGTACGAATGGTGTACAGACAACAATCAAACGCCGCACATTGTCGCATGGGTAAACGAACATACCCGCGTCCCCATGCAGTATGTTCGCGAAAATGAGATTGTCCTCAATATCGGACCGACTGCCAGCCATAATTTGAATATCGACAACGATTGGATCAGCTTTTCGGCCCGCTTTGGCGGCGTGGCGCACGATATTTGGATTCCGGTCGGACACGTTGTCAGCCTGTTTGCCCGAGAAAGCGGCGAAGGCATGGGATTTGAAGTCGAACCCTATGAGCCTTCCGATAAAAAACAACCGGAACAGGAAACTGAAAACAAACAAGAAACCGATGCGCCGGCAAAATCCGGCAAGGTGTTGAAGTTTGTAAAATAGGTTGGGAATGTAAAAGGTCGTCTGAAATTAAGTTTTCAGACGACTTTTTTGTGTTCATCGGGAAGGGGGAGGAGTATTTCAAAAGTGTGCTCTAGTTTAGTAAGTTTAAACTTTCAGGCGACCTCTCGGAGATTTCAGGTAAACATTGATTTAATCCGATATATAGTCAATTAAAAATAAAATAGTACAATACTCAACTTTGAAGGTCTAACCA
>CAUVJL010000076.1:0-12708 GCA_963552075.1 uncultured Neisseria sp. | reverse complement strand
CCAAAAACAGCTCGTAAAAATCGCCCATGCGGTAAAACACCAGCTTGTCGGCGTGCTGCGATTTGATGGCGAGATACTGCTGCATCATCGGGGAAACGGCGGATTTGCTCATGGGAATGCCTTGCAAAACGGAAAAGCCTTATTGTAGCAAAAGGTCGTCTGAAACCCTAAAACAAGGTTTCAGACGACCTTTTATAGTGGATTAACTTTAAACCGGTACGGCGTTGCCTCGCCTTGTCCTGATTTAGTTAATCCACTATATGTATGCCGCTTAGGGTTTTTCGTAAACGAAAATAATGTCCAAGTCTTTTTTCGGCAGGAAATTTTCTTTGACTGCTTGGAAGCGGTTCGGCCCTACTTTGCGCAAGGATTTGTCCCAACAAAGCGAAATCACGGTATTGGGCTCGCGGTCTATGGTCAACGTGAATTTACCGATGGGTTTTGCCCAGTTGGCACCTGTGGTCAGGATATAGCCCAAATCGTGATAGACCTTTTCTTCTTTCACATTTTTAAAGTTGTTGAGGAAGTTTTCATCCATGCAGTAAGCGTCAATAAATGCTTTGCTGTCTTTGGCTTTGAGCGAAGGCAGGAAGCTGCCGCCGACCAGCGGGGTGTATTGGTGTTTGATTTCGGTGACGCTGCCGGCTTTGAAGGTTTGCTTCCAGCTGTAAACAATCTGCGCCGACCAATCGGGCAGTTCATCCGGCTGCTTGGGCAGCATGGATTGGACTTTGGCGGAGCGGCAGGCTCTGATTTTGCTGCCGATTTTTTCACCGTCTTGCTTTTGCGTCCAAGGGTGCATCAGTTCCTGATCGCTCAAACCGCATTTTTTCAAATCGGCGGTCACGTCCACCAGCGAGCCGTTACTCCGTTCAAAATAGGCACGGACGTGGGTTTGCGGGCGGACAGGTTTGCCGTCGGCGTAAATTCGGAAGCTGTCAACCAAGCCTTTGGTGTCGGCAAAGTCGTAATCGGTGAAAGCAGGAACAATCGGCAAAGGGAAAAGGACGGTTTCGGTAAGGTCTTGCGAGGAGGTGTTTTTAAACCGGTAATGCACGCGAATCTGGTGTTCGCTGATGTACAAATCTTCGCTCTGCATATCGATATGCGGATTTTTCAGATATTTGATGCCGCTTGTGCTGACTGTACCCATGCTGTCATTGGCATGGGCTGCTCCGGCAAGCAGGAGGAGCAGGAGGAAAGAGTGGGGTTTCATGGGTTCAAAGTCCTTAAAAACAGGTCGTCTGAAACGGCATTTCAGACGACCTTCTTAATGAATCAGTATTTAATCTACGCCTTTGAGCATTTTATTCAAAATAGGTACGAGCAGCAACAATACCAAACCGGTTATCACGCCTATGCCGCAAATCATCCAGTAGAAATCCAGCGGTGCTTTCTCATTGAATCCCTCTTTGAACAACACGCCGCCCAAAGTGAAACCCACTGAAAAACCCAAGAAATTGAGCGCGACCATTTGCGTTTTGAACATGGGCGGGGCGATTTTGGTCGCGATGGAAAGTGCAATCGGCGAGATCATCAGTTCGCCTATGGTGAGGACGAGCAGGAACAGTGCGAAAACACTAATCGGCATGGGTGTCTCTGATGAGACATACGGTACGAATATCAGATAGGATACGCCGACAACAATCATCGCCAACACGAATTTAAACGGGGTTTTCGGCTGATATTTGCCCATTTTCGTCCAAATCGCCGCCATCATGCCCGAGAAGAGGATGACCCACATGCTTTGGATGGAATCTTTCCATGCAACGGGGACAGTCCAGCCGAATAGGGTGCGGTTAACCGTTTTGTCAAAATATACCGTTGCTACGGAATAGACTTGGTACCAGACTGCCCAAAACAGGCAGATGGCCAAAAACAGCGGAATATAGGCAATGATTTGGCGTTTGTTTTCAGACGACACATGGCTGCTGCCAAGCAGGCGCGCGAAGTAGGCGATAATGGTTAGAATGACCGTGCCGAGCAGGAATTTGGAGAAGTTGTCCAAATTGAGCGTACCCGAGGCAATCAGGCTGCCGACAATCAAGACAATCAACACGGCGACTGCCACCGCGGTCTGCACTTTTTCAGGACGCAGCGGATTGGGCGCAGGCGTGTGCGGCAGCAGTTTGCGTCCCGCAGAGTAGCGCCACAGCCCGAAAGCCATACCGACTGCCGCCGCGCCGAAGCCGTAGTGGAAACCCATCTTCGTTTGCAGTAAGCCGGTCAGGAGCGGGCCTAAAAAGCCGCCGATGTTGATGGATATATAGAAAATGGAAAAACCGGCATCTCGCAGCGGCTTCATGTGATCCGCCTCATAAAGCGAGCCGACCATCGAGCTTGCCGACGATTTCACACCACCGCTGCCCAGTGCGATGAGTACCAAGCCGCATAGCAGTCCGTACAGACCCGGTGCGATTGCCAAAACGATGTGTCCGAGCATGACCACGATGCCGGAAATAAACAGCGTTCTCTCCGCGCCCCAAATCCGGTCGGCAAGCCATGCGCCGAGTATGGTGGACAAATAAACGCTGCCGCCGTATGCGCCGACGATGCCGCCGGCGAGCGACTCGTTTATGCCCAAACCGCCTTTATTGGCAGCGTAATAGAGATAGATCATTAAGATACCCTGCATCCCGTAAAACGAGAAACGTTCCCACAATTCGATATGGAACAGGGTAGAGAGCTGGATGGGATGCCCGAAGAAGGTTTTTTCCTTGCGGGCGGACTGGTTGTCAGACATATTAAAGTTCTCCTGTTGGCAGAGGTTGGGCAGACGGACCGCCCCGGCGGAAACCTGCCTGCCCCGCCGGCATTTTCAATATTTTTCTTAGAGCGGGCGCGGGCGTAAGGATTGCCTGCCGCACCCTGCGGGTTTGGCGGGAAACGCCCGTATCCGATGCTTTCATCTAGGATTTACAGGAGTTTACGATGCCAAACATTTTTCGGTTTTTAGCCGAATCTGAAACGCTTGTCAAACGGCATATGGCAAAGGTTTGAGGCTGCACAGGGAAACCGCATTTCGATTTAAGCGGGGTCGTCTGAAAACGTATCGGCAAAAAGGGGGGCATTTTCAGGCGGAAGGCGCGGGCGTATCATGCCCTTCATGAACATCATGCCTTTACGCCCCGAACACGTCGAACCGCTCGCCCGCGCGCTTTATCTGCAATGGCATGACTTTGCGCCGTGGTCGTCTATGGACAAAATCCGCGCCTATTACGCGGAATGCCTGAACGGTGAAAACCTGCCGCTGGCGTTTGCCGCCGTCGGAAAGGACGGCGCGCTGTTGGGTTCGGCCGCGCTCAAACGGCACGATATGGAAGAGTTTCCCCAATACGAATATTGGCTGGGCGATGTGTTCGTTTTACCCGAACACAGAGGGTCGGGCGTGGGCGGGCTGTTGATTGGACACTGCCTCGCCGCCGCCCGCCAAATGCGCCTGCCCAAGCTTTACCTTTATACGCCGGACGTGCAGTCGGTTTACGAGAAATACGGCTGGTGTGAAATCGCGACCTGTCGGCACAACGGCGAGACGGTGTCGGTAATGGAATTGGTATTGGAGGGGGACGGACAATCCGGTTGAAGGTAACACCCATCTTGTGACGCAGGGGTCGTCTGAAACCCAATCTTTGATTTTCAGACGACCTTTTTGTTTACGCATATGGGAACTGTTTATCATTGCAACGTTCTATAAAAGGATTGACTTCAAAGCGATACGGCGTTGCCGCGCCTTGTCCTGATTTGAAGTCTCTCCGGCATATTTGGGCTGAAGCGGAATCACTCGAAAACGGCGGCTTCATTACCGTTTTTATTGATCCCGCTTCAGCGCAGACTGAAACGGGCGGACAGCCGTTTCGTCCCGTTCTCGGTAATATTTTGCACTCAAGCAGAGCCTGCTCTGCGCCAGACCGACTGAGAGGAATCCAGATTGAACAGCTTACGCCATCTTGCCCTGATATTTGCTTTGTCCGCGCCCGTACTCACGCTGGCGCAGACCGTATCGCAAACGCTGCCCAACGGGTTGAAGATTATTGTGAAAGAAGACCGCCGCGCGCCGGTCGCCGTATCGCAGCTTTGGTATAAAGTCGGCAGCGTGGATGAAAAACAGGGCAAAAGCGGTTTGAGCCACGCCTTGGAACACATGATGTTTAAAGGCACGCAGGCCGTACCTTCGGGAGAATTCAACCGCCGCGTCGCCGCTTTGGGCGGAGAGAACAATGCCTACACCAACCGCAGCGAGACGGTTTATTACGAAAATATCGCGGCGGCAAACCTGCCCGAAGTGTTGAAGCTCGAAGCCGACCGGATGCACAACCTCAATTTCAGCGATGAAGAATTTCAAAATGAAATGAACGTCATCCGCGAAGAACGCCGCCAACGCACGGAAGACACGGCGGACGGCAAGCTGTGGGAACAGGTGTATCTGAACAGCTTTACGCTGCCTTCGATGAAAGCCGCGGTCATCGGTTATATGGATGATTTGCACACGCTCAAAGCCGACGATTTGCGCGACTGGTATCGGCAATATTACGCGCCGAACAACGCCGTTTTGGTGATTGTCGGCGATGTCGATGCCAAAAAGACGCTCAAAACCGCAGCGGAACTGTTCGGCAACATTCCCGCCAAGCAGCAGCCCGACCGCAATATGCTTGCCAACGAACCGTTCAAACGCGAACCTGTGAATTTTCAGACGACCTCGGTGGTCACGCGCCAACCCTTGGTCAGCTTGAACTACCGCGTCCCCGGATTGGAAAGTCTGGACGACAGACTGCCCTATGCGCTGGATGTCCTGTCGGAAATCTTGTCGGGCAACTCGTCCAGCCGCTTGAGTAAAAACCTGATACGCGGCAAACAGATGGCTTTGAGTACGGGCGCAAGTTACGACCTGATCAGCCGTGAAATGCCGTTGTTCAGCATCTTCGCCATGCCGGCGGACAACGTTGAAGTCGATGCCGTCATCGCCGAATTGCGCCGCGAATTGAAAGACATCGCTGAAAACGGAGTCAGCACCGAAGAGCTGAACCGCATCAAAGCTCAGTCGGAAGCGTCCGAAATCTACGAGCGCGACTCTATGGAGGCACAGGCTTCCATCATCGGGCGGCTGGAGGCGCGCGGCTTCGAATACAGCGACGAAGCGGAAATCCGCCGCCGCCTGAAAGCCGTCAGCGTCGAAGATGTGCAGGCCGCCGCGCAGTTGCTGACGGACGACCGCTTGGCGACCGTGGTTGTGATGCCCGATCCGAAAATCCTGTACCACCCGATTGTTCAGGCGGCAAACAAGCCTCAACCTAAATAAACCGACCAAAGGGGTCGTCTGAAACCGTTTTTCCCGTTTTCAGACGACCTCCGAACCGACCCTGCCCGAAGTGGCACATGACTCGGAACGGGGCGGAATACGGCACCAAACCGCCCTTCCGCTCCGGCAACCGGGTTAAACCGCAAAGGAATATCCGATGAAATCCCTTCCCCTCATATTAGCCCTCGCCTTCTCCACCGCCGCGCAGGCAGGCGTGGACATCCAACGCTGGACCACCGGCAACGGCACAGAAGTCCTTTTGGTCGAGCAACACGACAACCCCATCGTCGATATGCAGGTCAACTTCAAAGGCGCGGGCAGCGTGTTCAACCCCGAAGGCAAAAGCGAAGTGGCGGAATTCACCGCCGCCCTGCTGACCGACGGCACGGAAAAGCTGGACGAAGAAGCCTTTAATGCCGCCGCCGACGATATTGCCGCCCAAATCGGCAGCAGCAGCGGACAGGAAAGCTCTGCCGCCGTCTTGCGCAGTCTGAGCCGCCCCGAAACGCTCAAAAAAGCCGCCGGACTGCTCAACCAATCCCTGACGCACCCCCGTTTTGACCCCGCCGTGTTCGACCGCCGTCAAAAAGAGGCGGTGACCACCCTCCAGCAACAGGAAACCACCCCCGACTTTACCGCCGGACGCGCCCTGACCAAACTTGCCTATCCCGACCACCCATACGGCAGCGGCGCCAACATCACCGCGGAGAGCATCCGCAAAGTCAACCTTGACGACATCCGCGCGTTCCACCGCAGCCGCTACGGCAAAGACAACGCCATCGTCGCCATCGTCGGCGACATCAACCGCAAACAAGCCGACCAGCTTGTGAAAAACGTGTTGAACGGCCTGCCCGACCGCAGCAAAGCCGCCCACAGCGTCCCGCCCGTCAAACCCAATCCGGCACAACGCCGCGACATCCCGTTTGCCGGCGAACAGGCGCAAGTCTTGCTCGGTATGCCGTTGATCAAACGCCACGACCCCGACTATTACGCATTGGTTGCCGGCAACTACATCCTCGGCGGTGGCGACTTCGACAGCCGTCTGATGAAAGTCTTGCGCGACCGTCACGGCTACACCTACGGCGTATACAGCAACCTCGAACCGGCAACCGAAGCGGGTATGTTCACCATCGCCTATTCCACCCAGAAGAAAAACACCAAAGATTCGCTCGTACAGGCTCAGGCGGTCATCAAACAATTCATCGAAGAAGGTCCGACCGAAGAAGAATTGGCGCAAGCCAAAGCCAACATCATCGGCAGCGTCCCCCTGCGTTTCGATTCCAACGCCAAACTGGTGGAATACCTCAGCATCATCGGTTATCACAACCTGCCCAACGACTATCTCGAAGCCTACCCCAAAGCCATCGGCAAACTGACCGTCGAGCAAGTCAAAGACGCTTGGCAGCGCCGCGTCAAACCTGAAGATTTGCACATTGTCGTCGTCGGTGCCGAATAATCCCTCCGCCCATCCTTGTCCGACGGATACGGTCTGTCGGGCAGGGCTTGAGGGGAACGACGGTTTTATTCCGCCGCACGGCAAAAAGGTCGTCTGAAAGCGCAGCTTCGACAGCGTCCCAACAGACATCGCGAAGCTGCGCTTTCAGACGACCCTTCCGACCATTCGTACCCCGTAAACGCCCTTCGGAAGAATTCTCCCCGCCCGCCCGCAAAAACCGTCAAAATCCCTTATAATTCCGAACCTAACCGAATCCCGTCCTGCCGGCAGCGCCGTCGGGACTTGTCTTAACAACGAAAGAAACACTGTGGACAAACTCAAAATCACCGCCAACGGCCCGCTCAACGGCGAAATCACCGTATCCGGCGCAAAAAACGCCGCCCTGCCGCTGATGTGCGCCGGACTCTTGACCTCCGGCACCCTGCGCCTGAAAAACGTACCCATGCTCGCCGACGTCAAAACCACCCAAAAACTGCTGCAAGGCATGGGCGCGCGCGTTTTGACCGACAACATTCACGAATTCGAAATCAACGGCGGCACCGTCAACAACACCTGCGCCCCCTACGAACTGGTGAAAACCATGCGCGCCTCCATCCTCGTGCTCGGCCCGACGCTGGCGCGTTTCGGCGAAGCCCAAGTCAGCCTGCCCGGCGGCTGCGCCATCGGTTCGCGCCCTGTTGACCAGCACCTCAAAGGCCTCGAAACCATGGGTGCGGAAATCACCATCGAACACGGCTACGTCAAAGCCAAAGGCCGTCTGAAAGGCTGCCGCGTCGTCATGGACGTCGTTACCGTCGGCGGTACGGAAAACCTGCTGATGGCGGCAACTCTCGCCGAAGGCACGACCATCCTCGAAAACTGCGCCATCGAACCCGAAGTCGTCGATTTGGCGGAATGCCTCGTCAAAATGGGCGCGAAAATCAGCGGCATCGGCACGTCAACCATGACCGTCGAAGGCGTAAAAGAGCTGCACGGCTGCGAACACAGCGTCGTACCCGACCGCATCGAAGCCGGCACCTTCCTCTGCGCCGTCGCCATGACCGGCGGCAAAGTCGTCCTGCGCAACGCCGCCCCCAAAACCATGGAAGCCGTGTTGGACAAACTCGTCGAAGCGGGCGCCATCATCGAAGCGGGCGACGACTGGATTTCCATCGACATGCAGCAGCGTCCCAAAGCCGTGGACATCCGCACCGTCGTCCACCCCGGCTTCCCGACCGACATGCAGGCGCAGTTTATGGCGATGAACGCCGTTGCCGAAGGCGACAGCCGCGTCGTCGAAACCATCTTTGAAAACCGCTTCATGCACGTTCCCGAACTCAACCGCATGGGCGCGAACATCACCACCGAAGGCAACACCGCCTTCGTCAAAGGTGTGGAAAAACTCTCCGGCGCCGTCGTGATGGCGACCGACCTGCGCGCCTCCGCCAGCCTCGTCATGGCAGGCTTGGTCGCCGGTGGCGAAACCATCGTCGAACGCATCTACCACCTCGACCGCGGCTACGAACACATCGAGAAAAAACTCGGCAAAGTCGGCGCGAAAATCGAGCGGGTACGCGGTTAAAAGCCTTATGTGAACAGGTCGTCTGAAACGCCCCATCCCGATTTCAGACGACCCCGAGCCGCCATTTCAGACCCAAACCGACCACCATGAGGGGATCATCATGAACTTCAACAACCTGCTCAATCAAATCTTGGGAACCGTTCAAAAAAGCGGCAAATCCGTTTCCGACAGCCCGCTCAATTCTTTTGGCGGCGGCGCTTTGGTCGGCGGACTGGCGTCCATGCTGATGAAGAAAAAAACCGCCAAATCGCTGGTCAAAGTCGGCTCCGTGGCGGCTTTGGGTTATCTGGCGTATCAGGGTTATCAAAACTGGCAGAAAAACAAGCAGCAGGAAGCCGTGCCGCAAGGCGCGTTCGAGCCTGCCGGACTGCTCGCCGAAACACACAGCCGCGTGATTTTGCGCACCATGATTGCCGCCGCGGCTTCGGACGGTCTGATTGACGACGCGGAAAAACAAGTCATCGCCCGTGAAAGCGGCGACGACCCCGAAACCGCCGCATGGCTTACCGCCGAATACGCCAATCCGGCAACAGTAGAAGAACTCGCCGCCGCCGTCGGCAACGATCAGGCATTGGCAGCGGAAACCTATCTGGCGGCACGATTGGTCTGCGCAGACTTGTCACGCAAAGAAATCGTCTTCCTCAGCCGCCTGTCGCAAGCCTTGGGACTGGACGACAATCTGGTGGAAAGCTTGGAAAAACAGCTGGAATTGGCATAACGCTTTGTATAGTGGATTAACTAAATCAGGACAAGGCGACGAAGCCGCAGACAGTACGGCAAGGCGAGGCAACGCCGTACCGGTTTAAAGTTAATCCACTATAAAACCGACCATCCGCGGCGAAACGGATGGTCGGTTTTTTATTCGGTTCAACCTTTGCCTGAACACCCGATTCAATGCCAAGGGGTCGTCTGAAAAGTTTCAGACGACCCCTTTTCAACATGACGGACAGGTTTGTCTTTTCCTCCACCCGATAGCAAAAGAATGGGAAAGAGCAGCTTTCGGCTACGCGGCATACAGTCCGCAACCCATGCTTTCCCGACAGACCGAAAGAAAACCGTTTACCCGATACGGCTGCGCCCGTTTTGAAATCGCCCTTTTCCCGAAACCCGACCCAATCAAAAAAGGTCGTCTGAAACTTTTCAGACGACCTTTGCTTTGACTTCCGACAGCTTGGGGATTTAAAACAGCCCGAGCTTATTTTTTAATCGCGGTACGCATATTGTCGGCGATGTGGGTAGCGCCGGCGGTCAGACCGGACATACCGATCAGCGATGCGGCGGCGAGTTTGATCAATTCTTTCATTTTGAGTCTCTTTCTTGTGTTTGTGTTGCGGATGTTATAGCGGATTAAATTTAAACCAGTACGGCGTTGCCTCGCCTTAGCTTAAAGAGAACGATTCTCTAAGGTGCTGAAGCACCAAGTGAATCGGTTCCGTACTATCTGTACTGTCTGCGGCTTCGTCGCCTTGTCCTGATTTTTGTTAATCCAATATATCGTCGGGTCGGCTGATTATTTGCCGGCTTCGGCGATGTTTTTGGCGGCGGTCATCGCGCCGGCGGTCAGACCGGACATGCCAATCAGGGAGGCGGCTGCCAATTTGATTAAGTTTTTCATGGTCATCTCTCTTTCTTTTGTTCCCGCCGCCGAACTTGGCGGTCTGCGGTTCGCGTTTGTGTCGGCATCTGATGCCGGAATCGGTTGAAAGCCGAAAGCCGCTCCGCCGCGGGCGGGAAGGTTGTTTGTGGGGTTTTGGGAAGCGTTTAAAATATTTCGTTTGTTTTCAAATTATTTTTTTGCAGCGGTTTCGATATTGCGGGCAACCATAGAGGCTGAAGCGGTAACACCGGCCATACCGATTAAAGAGGCTGCGGCCAAGGTCAATAAATTTTTCATTTCGGGTAATCCTTTTACATATTAATAAAATGTTATTTAACAACATTTGCATTCGTCGTCGGCATGTCTGCCATATCGACAGGTGTCATGATACCGCCTTAATTGATAAATTATACAGTTTTTTTGTAAAGAAAATAGCGGTATTAATGCTTCAATGTAATTATTTTGATAAATTATTTTTATTTTTGAAAATGACACCGATGTCTTGAAGAATGACACCGATGTCTTAGTTACAAGCCGATTACAAATCGTTTATTTTAGAATAGATACTCTCGGATTTTTTGTTGCCAAATTACATCATTTTAGAAAATTTTTAAATTTTCCTTTTATTTTTCAATTAGATAAAAAACAACACTTTTCTGCTTGGATTTTGGGTTTTTAGCCTCAGACTATAATCGCCATTGCCATTTTTTAAATGATCTATCTATTTTTGGCAAAAACAGGTCGTCTGAAACCAAAATCTCTGCCCGACAAACCTAAATCCGCTGTTTTCTTCTGAAATTGCTCATCAAATCTCTCATCCGGCGCTGCGGCTTATTTCGCTTTGCCCAAAGAGGGCGGTTTTCCAAGCTGTCGGCGGTCAAAGCTCTGTTTGGGCGCAGCGAAACGTGTAAAGCTTGTTTTTAGGTTTTCAGACGACCTATCTATCTTTATAGGTTGGCGGGGTCGTCTGAAAAGGCTTTCTGTTTTGACGCTGCCGTTCATACCCCCATCAAATTGATTCGCTACCACTGCTGCACCCTGCGTTCTGCAACCCGCTGCCCGGCATCGGTTTATCAGCCATTCCGCCCTATCCTACTCAAGCGCGCAGCGAGCTTGTCCTACAAACATGCTATATTGCCGTTTTTGCTTTTTCCGTTTTCAGACGACCTATGAATGTCCCGCTCCTCCTAACCGCCGCGCTCGCCTTTTTGTCCGGCGCGCTCATCACTTGGCTGCTCGCCCGCAACAAGGCGCAGACGCAGCAGTTTGCCCTGATGCAATCGCTTGCCGAGTGCCGCCAGCATCTTGAATTTGCCGAACAAAATCAGGCGCAAACCGCATCCGAGCTTGCCGACGCGCGCTATCATGTCCAAGATTTGCAGGGCGAGTTGCAGGAATTGGGCAACCGCTTTGCCGCCGCCGAACGCCAAATCGGCTATCTTCAAGAGCGCGAACAGGAAGCAGGTCGTCTGAAACAAGATTACGCCGAGCTTCAGGAAAACGCGCACAACCTGCACGTCCGCAACGAACGCCTCCACATCCAGCTCGAACAGGAACGCCTTGCCGCCGACGAAAAGCTCAAGCTCCTTGCCGAAGCCCGCCAAAGCTTGGGCGACCAGTTCCAAAACCTTGCCAACACCATTTTGGAAGAGAAAAGCCGCCGTTTCACCGAGCAAAACCGCGACCACCTCAGCCAACTGCTGACCCCGCTCAACGAACGCATCCACGGCTTCAGCGAGCTGGTTCAGCAAACCTACGAAAAAGAAGCGCGCGAAAGGCTGACCCTCGAAAACGAACTCAAACGCCTGCAAACCCTCAACACCCAACTGCACAGCGACGCCAAAGCCCTCACCGACGCGCTCACCGGCACGCAAAACAAAACCCAAGGCAACTGGGGCGAGATGATTTTGGAAAGCGTTTTGGAACATTCCGGCCTGCAAAAAGGACGCGAATACACCGTCCAAGCCGCCGCCGTCCGCCAAGAAGAAGACGGCGTGCGCCGCCTACAGCCCGACGTCCTCGTCAACCTGCCCGAAGGCAAACAAATCGTCATCGACTCCAAAGTCTCGCTGACTGCCTACGTCCGCTACACCCAAGCCGCCGACGCCGCAACCGCCGAGCGCGAACTCGCCGCCCACGTCGCCAGCATCCGCGCCCACATCCGCAGCCTGTCGCAAAAAGACTATACCGACCTCGAAGGCGTGCGCACGCTGGACTTCGTGTTTATGTTCATCCCCGTCGAACCTGCCTACCTGCTCGCCCTGCAACACGATGCCGCCCTGTTCCAAGAATGTTTCGACAAGCGCATCATGCCGGTCGGCCCGAGTACGCTGCTCGCCACCCTGCGCACCGTCGCCCACATCTGGCGCAACGAACAACAAAACCAAAACGCTCTCGCCATCGCGGCAGAAGGCGGCAGGCTTTACGACAAATTCACCGGCTTCACCCAAACGCTCGAAAGCGTCGGCAAGAACATCGACCAAGCGCAAAGCCAGTTCCAACAAGCCTACAAACAGCTCTCGCAAGGACGCGGCAACCTCGTCAGCCGCGCCGAAAAACTGCGCGCGCTGGGCGTCAAAACCACCAAACGCCTGCAACGCGATTTGGCAGAAACCGCCCAAGAATCCGCCTTGCAGGATAAAGGTTTGTCGGAAGGGGAAGAAGATTGACGGTTTCTTTGTCGTCGGGTTTCAGACGACGTATCAAAGACAAAAAGGACGCATGATGCGTCCTTTTATAGTGGGTTAACTTTAAACCAGTACGGCGTTGCCTCGCCTTAGCTCAAAGAGAACGATTCT
>CAUVJL010000075.1:0-12930 GCA_963552075.1 uncultured Neisseria sp. | reverse complement strand
TAACCGGCGCGGTTACTTTGGAAGAAGGTGTAGAAATGGTTATGCCTGGTGAGAATGTAGCCATCACTGTAGAACTGATTGCACCTATCGCTATGGAAGAAGGTCTGCGTTTTGCGATTCGCGAAGGTGGCCGTACCGTAGGTGCGGGTGTGGTTTCTTCTATCATTGCTTAATTGAAGGATATCGATAAATGGCAAACCAAAAAATCCGTATCCGCCTGAAAGCTTATGATTACAGCCTGATTGACCGTTCTGCTCAAGAAATCGTTGAAACTGCAAAACGTACCGGTGCCGTTGTAAAAGGTCCGATTCCGTTGCCAACTAAAATCGAGCGTTTCAACATTCTGCGTTCTCCACACGTGAACAAAACTTCTCGTGAACAATTGGAAATCCGCACCCACTTGCGCCTAATGGATATCGTGGACTGGACTGACAAAACTACTGACGCGCTGATGAAGCTGGACTTGCCAGCCGGTGTTGATGTAGAAATTAAAGTTCAATAATCGCTGCTTTTGATAGAAAGCCGAATGGTTTATCCGTTCGGCTTTTTATTTTTTAACCCATGGAAGCATTTATGGTGGATTCAAATAGAAATAGGGCATTCTGTTGATTGGTATAGTGGATTAAATTTAAATCAGGACAAGGCGACGAAGCCGCAGACAGTACAGATAGTACGACAAGGCGAGGCAACACCGTACTGGTTTAAAGTTAATCTACTATGGTGTAGCAGGTCAAAGAAACCATGTTGAGGTCGTCTGAAAACAGATGGTTGGTGAATTTCATCTGAGCTTTTGCGAAACCTATATTGAAGAATGGCAAATTTTGATGGGTTATTGCGATTTGGCCAACTCTTTTCCAAAGGATGCAATAAGCTGGTGGTAAGTTTGATAAGCTGATAAACGGTTGCGATTTTGGTATTTTTCATCCTCTTTTGCGGGGGAGAGGAATAGGGAAAATACGGAAATAGCGGAAATATAGTGGATTAACTTTAAACCGGTACGGCGTTGCCTCGCCTTAGCTCAAAGAGAACGATTCTCTAAGGTGCTGAAGCACCAAGTGAATCGGTTCCGTACTATCTGTACTGTCTGCGGCTTCGTCGCCTTGTCCTGATTTAAAGTTAATCCACTATAAAATGAAACGGCTTTGCAGCAAGTTTATTGATACAAAAAGGTCGTCTGAAATCCGATTTTCGTTTTCAGACGACCTTTTGAGCAAAGGATGGCGTTATTTTGGCTCTTGCGGCACATAACCTTGAACGGCATCTGCGCCGTCGCCGAAGAAATACTGTTCCATTTGTTGTGCCAGATATTCGCGTGCGCGCGGGTCGGCGAGGCTTAAACGGTTTTCGTTAATCAGCATGGTTTGGTGGCGTGTCCACGCATTCCAAGCTTCTTGGGATACATTTTCAAAAATGCGCTTGCCCAATTCGTTGGGCAGCGGTGGGAATTTCATACCTTCGGCTTCTTTGCCGAGTTTGACGCAGTGAACCATACGGGTCATGGCGGTTTTCCTTCAAAAACGGGGTTTCAGACGAGGCATATTTTAACGTATCGGCTGACGTTCGGAAAGGCGGGGATGGGCTTACCACATTGCCTTTCTACGCAAAGGTTCGTTATGGTCGCCTTTGACAAGCTCCCAAATGGTTAGGCCCATTTGGGGTCCGAGTAGCACATCTTGTGTCCGCACACCTTCTCCCTCAGGGAAAATTTCGCCTTTATTGAAATGGCGGGTTTCACCGTCAAAGCTGGTGATTTTCCACATGCCCGAAATCGGAACAGGCTCTTCCTCAACACCGATGATTTCCTGCGGCGCTTGGGTATAAATCCGCTTACCGTCCTTTTCTTCGACTTCCCAGCCGTCCCATCTTCTCGACCAATAATACATCTGTTCGCGGGTAATGCCGCCCATATTTTCGCGCGGATATTTTTCGCGTATCGGTTCTAAAGCTCGGTTTAGCGCAATGTAGTCCAAGGGTAAATCTTCGCGGATATCCCCTGTTTCGGGCAAGCTGCCGATTTTAAAAACCTTGATACCGGCAAAGTCGCGCAGAGTAATATCGGGATGATTTGCCAAAACAGACTCTATCCTGCCTGCCGGAAGCTGTCGGTAAAGTTCCCTACCGACCAGTGTGTACCAACTGATACTGCGTATGTTGTATCTATAAAACGTTGACAGATAATCGGTCGTGACCGGAATCAGCCCCAAATTTTCGCGGCAAACCCCGTATTCGTATGGCGCACCGTCGTAATAATTATGCGGTGGAATTGCTGCCAGTCCGATATAACCGTGGAAAACATCCAGCTTCTCTGAAATCTTACCGACAAACTCATCCAGTTTTGCCAAATCTTGGGGAGAAGACAAAATTTCCAGTGGCAGATTAAAAAGCAGGGCGCCTAACGGCATATGCGGCTCATCTGCCAAACCTGCGGCAATAGAGTAGATACTGAAATAATAGGATGCGCTGGTATCTGTATGCTCGCTTTGCATCCACCAATCAACCTCGGAAGCATTTCCGGTTCTTTCATCCAGCCAACGGTACACTTTATCCCGTTCTTTAAGGTACGACTTTTCACTCAACTTGATCTCGCGCATCCGACCGCTTCTGTTCCGTGTACCTGTTCCTATCTCATGGCTGGCTATTGTCAGCTTGTCTTTCGCCCATTCGTAATAGAAATCCATCAAACCGGTTAAGACATCGGCGACATCATCGCGGGTATTGAAATAGACTGCGCCGCGTATGCCCAGTTTCAACAGGGTAAAGCCATGTTCGTTGTAGCGTTTGGTGCGGTCGGCGGTATAGCGGATGGCAGCGAGTTGCTTTGTGATGTCGCTCATGGAATGTCCTTATGTTGGTATGACAAACGTCGTCTGAAAGAGTGTAGCGTTTTCAGACGACCTTTACCGCAAAGTAGGATTATTCGGCATAAATGAGGGTTGAACGGAATGGGGTGGCAGGGATGGGGTCATCTGAAAACCGTGTCCGGCTTTGCAGAATCACCAGCCCGCCTTGTTGGCACTACCTTCCGCTTACGCCTCAAACGTATCCAGCCAAATCCGCCGGCTCTCGTCGGTATCGGCACAGCAAACCGTAGCGCGGGTTCTACCCGCAAGCAGATGTCAGCACAAATACCCGATTCAGACTGACGGACGGCAAATCCCGCGGGCAAAGCCCACGCTACGGGGTTCGGTTATCTCAAGTGAGTTTTGATGAATAAAGGTCGTCTGAAAACCGCGTTCGGCTTTGCAGCATCACCAGCCTGCCTGTTGGCACGACTTTGCGCTTACGCCTCAAACGTATCCAGCTAAATCCGCCGGCTCTCGTCAGTATCGGTACAGCAAACCGTAGCGCGGGTTCTACCCGCGAAGCAGATGTCAGCACAAATACCCGATTCAAACTGACGGACGGAAAATCCCGCGGGCAAAGCCCACGCTACGGGGTTCGGTTATCTCAAAGCGTGTTTTGATGAATAAAGGTCGTCTGAAACCCGTGTCCGGCTTTGCGGCATCACCAGCCCGCCTGTTGGCACGACTTTTCGCTTACGCTTTAAACGCATCCAGCCAAATTCGCCAGCTCTCGTCGGTATCGGCGCAGACGGTCAGGGTTTCGCCGTTTTCGATGCTTTGGAATGACAGGCTGCGGGCGTGGAGCATGAGGCGGGTGGTGCCGAGGTGGGCGGCGGTGGCGTGGTTTTGGCGCAGGTCGCCGTAGTTGGTGTCGCCGACGATGGGGTGGAAGATGTGTTTCATGTGGCGGCGCAGTTGGTGTTTGCGGCCTGTGTGCGGGATGAGTTCTGCCCACGAGTAGCGCGAGGTTGGGTAGCGGGCGGCGGATTGGAAGGGCAATTCGGTGCGTGCAAGGCAGCGGTATCGGGTTTGGGCTTCTTGGAGGGTGGCTTCGGTTTGGGATTCGGCGATTTTGTCGGGCTGATATTTGAGGGGGTAGTCGATGAGTCCGTCGTCGGGCAAATATCCGCGCACGATTGCCCAGTAGGTTTTGCGTATGGTTTTTTGTTCGAACTGTTGCGTCAGCAGGCGGGCGGCTTCGGGGTCGAGGGCAAACAGGAGGACGCCGGATGTGGGGCGGTCGAGGCGGTGGGCGGGATAGACGTGTTGTCCGATTTGGTCGCGCAGGGTCTGCATGACGAACTGTGTTTCGTGGCGGTCGAGCCAGCTTCGGTGGACGAGCATTCCGGCGGGTTTGTTGACGGCGATGGTGCGGCTGTCGCGGTAGAGGATGTCGAGCATGGTCTGATGTGGGCGGAAATGGGGGATTGTAACGCAAGCGGTCGCGGCTGAGACGGCAATCTTGGGCTGAAACGCATGATTCGGTTCAAATAAGGAACACTTGCTGCCGTTCATGTTTGCGTTTTCAGACGACCTCGGGTTCTGTCGGTTACAATGTGGGGGTTCAACAAGATGAAGGAAAAACCGTGAGCCTGCTCAAAAAACTGCCCAAGCCTATGCTGACCGATGAGGCGCGCCGCGAGATTCAGGCGCGGGAGTCGTATCATGTTTTGAAGATTATTTCGGAATTTGTCGAAGCGGGCGAGGAGCTGCGGGCGATTCAGCCTGCGGTCAGCATTTACGGCAGCGCGCGCACGCCGGAAAACCATCCCGATTATGAATTTACGCTGCGGCTGGCACGCAAGCTCTCGGATGCCGGTTTTTCCGTTATTTCGGGCGGCGGGCCGGGGATTATGGAAGCGGCGAACAAGGGCGCATTTGCGGGCGCAAGCCCGGCGGTGGGGCTGAATATCGTGTTGCCGCACGAGCAAAAAGCCAATCCGTATCAGGATTTGTCCATCAAGTTCCAACATTTCTTCCCGCGCAAAGTGATGTTTGTAAAGCACGCGGTCGCGTATGTCGTCATGCCCGGCGGCTTCGGCACGCTGGACGAGCTGTTTGAAAGCCTGACGCTGGTGCAGACAGGCAAAACGCCCGACCGTCCGATTATCTTGGTGGGCAAGGATTTCTGGTCGGGCTTGTTGGACTGGATACGCAAAGAGTTGTTCGGGCGCGGGCTGATTTCGGAAGCGGATATGGATTTAATCCGACTGATTGACGGTGAAGACGAAATCATCGAAGAAATCTTCGCGCACTACGAAAACCGCTTGGAAGATTTTTCCGAAGGCGTCAACGCGTGGTCGCTCGGATTGTGACGGGTTGAGAGGTCGTCTGAAAACCTTCCGAATCTCGCGGGTGAGCTGAAATCAAGACAAGGCGGCAACGCCGTATCGGTTTCCAGTTAATCCACTATAGAATCGTTTCAGACGACCCCTGCCTATTTCGGTACAATACCTTTTCGCCGCAAGGCAGCCACGCCGCTGCGAATATTCCCTTTATCCAATCCACCCGACCCAACCCAACCGTTCATGACCGATACCGCTCAAATCATTACCAGCTACGGCCGCCGCTACATCGTGCGCACGCCCGACGGCAAAACCTACGAAGCCAGCACGCGCAAAAAGCGGGTGGATTTCGCCTGCGGCGACCGTGTGCATATCCAAACCGTCAACGCCGAACAAGCCGTCATCGAAGACTACCTGCCGCGCGAAAGCCTACTCTACCGCCAAGACGCTTGGAAAACCAAACTTATCGCCGCCAATGTCAGCCAGCTCCTTATCGTTACCGCCGCCGTTCCCTCGCCCAGCGAAGCCCTGCTGCAACGCGCCCTCCTTGCCGCCGAAGCCGCGGGCATCCAAGCCGTCATCGTCCTGAACAAAGCCGACCTGCCCGAAACCGCCCTCTGGCGCGAAAAATTCAAATTCTACGAAACGCTGGGTTATCCCGTCATCGAAACCCGCGCGCTGGAAAACGCCGACATCCTGCGTCCCGTCCTACAAGGGCATACCAACATCCTGCTCGGACAAAGCGGCATGGGCAAATCCACTCTGACCAACGCCCTCTTGGGCAACCAAACCGCCCGCACCGGCGACATCTCCACCGCGCTCGATTCCGGCAAACACACCACCACCCACGCCCAGCTCTACGATTTAAACGAAGAAACCCAATTAATCGACTCCCCCGGTTTGCAAGAATTCGGGCTGCACCACCTAGAAGCCGCCGACCTGCTGCAATACTTCCCCGACCTGAGCCACCTCGTCGGGCAATGCCGCTTCCACAACTGCACCCACCGCGCCGAACCCGGCTGCGCCGTCAAAGCCGCCGCAGAAGCAGGCGAAGCCAAACCCGAACGCATCGAATTTTTGCAACGGATAACGGATGAGTTGTTGAGATAGGGAGAAGCGGTTGGTCTTGGTGAACTAAAAAGGTCGTCTGAAAACTTGGGGAACAGGTTTTCAGACGACCTTTTTATTGGAAGGAAAGTTTGGGATGGAGAAGCGATTGACTCATTCGATACAAAGGCTTTCTCCCAATAGGCACGCCTAGCCCGATGGTCGGCAGCACGCCATAACGCTTCGAGCAAAGTGTAGCGTGGGCTTTGCCCACGAAATCTGCCAATCAATTTCTGAATCAAACCATAAACCGAGTTTTTCGTGGGCAAAGCCCACGCTATGTGGTAGATCAACGTTAATTGGGATAGGGAAGCGATTTGCTCATTCAACGCGGAGGATTTCTCCGAAAAGGTACACCTAGCCCGATAGTCGGCAGCACGCCGCAATGCTTCGAAAAAAGCGTAGCGTGGGCTCTGCCCGCGAGCCCCTCTAATCTGGTTCTGAATCAGACCATAAATTGAGTTTTTTCGTGGGCAAAGCCCACGCTACGGTTTGGCTGTCTGTATCGTTAAAGGGTTTGTGCTTTGCGTTAAACCTTGCCCGTCCAATCAAACGTTTCCAAGAAATCAGGCAGCTCGGAGAGGCTGTCGAGTATGGCAAGATGCGGGGCGGTGTGCAACATGGCGGCGGAGTGTGCGCCTGTGGTGAGGGCGACGGCGGGGGCTTTGGCGTTGGCGGCCATTTCCAAGTCGTGGGTCGTATCGCCGACAACCAAAGTTTCCTGCGGCGTCAGCCCCAGTTCGTCGCATAGTTTGAAAACCATGTCGGGTGCGGGTTTGGAGGCTTGTTCGCTGGCGCAGGTTGTCGCCATCCAAAAATCGGCCGTACCGGTTTGCGCGATAGAGCGGTCGAGTCCTATCCTGCCTTTGCCTGTGGCGACGGCGAGCCAGTAGCCTTGGTTTTGCAGGGTGTGCAGGCAGGGCAGGGCTTCGGGGAAGAGCGTCATGTTTTGGTTATTGGGGTTGAGATAGTGTGCAGCGTAGGTTTCCGTCAATTCTTCGCGCATGTGTTCGCCGGCATGCGGGGCGAGGCGGCGGATGATTTCCGGCAGGCTGTAACCGATGAGGGCGCGGACGGCATCGTTATCGGGAACGGGCATGCCGCAGTCGGCAAAACTTTGTTGGAAGGTGCGGATAATCGGGCGCGTCGTGTCTGCCAGCGTTCCGTCCCAGTCGAAGATAATCAGTTTAGGTTTCATCGTGCGCTTTCTTTCAGACGACCTTGGGTAAGATAGAAAAATCATAGCAGAAAATCCGATGCCTGCCTGCTTGCGGATTGATGCAAACGTTAAAAAATCTTGCCTGAATTCAAACGCTAAGGACTAATGAATTTGGGTAAAAGGGTCGTCTGAAAAGTTTCAGACGACCCCTTGTTTATGGTTTCTTGCCGGAGAATATGAAGGAAGACGTTGCTTTGACTCCTGCTGCCAGGCTTATCTTTTCATTTTGTGGAAGATGATGGGCTGTTCCGGCGCGCGGGTCAGTTGGCGCGGCAGCGTCAGCATCGCCAATATCCAGACGCTCAATGCGTAAAGAAATATTCCGCCTTGCCGCATGCCGCCCAATGCCGCGCTGCCCAGCAAAGATTCCAAGATAATCACGACCAAAGCCGCCGCACACGCCGCCGCCCCGCTTAAAAACAGGGCGTAGTGAAAATGACGGCGCATCATTTTTTTGTAGGCGAGTTTGGTCAGTCCGCCCGCGATAATCAGGTTGAAAAAGCCGAATACGCCGCAGATAAACCAAACGATGGCGTCATCCCAGCCCGCTACTTGCCGCAACTGCCCGTTTTGGAAGGTCAACAGCAGTCCGGAATGGCGGAACAGCCCGACTGTGATGATTTCGTGCAGCAGCAATGCCAGGGGCAGGGTCAGGAAAATCAGGGCAATCAGCAGCGGGCGGTAGGGTTTTTCTTGGGTGAGGTACATGATGGATAGGGAAGGGGGTGGATGAGGTGCGGCGTCTGTGTGGGATGCTGTCGGCGTGCCTTAATTCAGTATCTGCCGCACTTGTTTCAAAACCTGCCAAGCTTTTGCTTTGAGCTGCGGTTGGCGCAGCAGGCGGGCAGGGTGGGGAAGGATGAAGCGGGGGGTGTTGCCGCAGAGTGTGTCTATCAATGGGGCAAGTTCGGGTTTTTCAAAGATTTGCCCCACCAATAACACGGCTTTCGCCTGCGTATCGGTCAGCTCTCGGGCAAGCTGGGGCAGCTCGGCTTGGATTTGTTCGTCAGTAGGGTGCGGGCTGAAAACGGGCGCTGCTTTGACCCAACTGGTTTTGTAGGCTTGTTGGGGCGTCAGGCGGATGGCGGCAAGCATATTGTCGAGCAGGACGCCGACCGCGCCGTGAAAGAGCTGTCCGTGCAGGCTGTCTTCGGTTGCGGGACAGATACTGATGACGATGACTTCGGACGGACGCGCTTCAGTTTGCAGGCGCGGGAGGTCGTCTGAAACGGTTGCGGCGGGAGCTTGGCCGGTGTTTTCGGGTGCAGAATGTGTCCGCGCGGACGGGGAAGGCGCGTCAACTGGCGCGGCAGACGGCGGGATGGGGGGCGTTGTTGCGGAGGTGGTTTTTTCGTGTTGAACCGCCGCCATCGCCGCCATGCGGGCATGATGTGCCGATGCGGAAATCGTGCGGACGGCTTCGGCAACTTGGGCGGCAGCAGGTTTCTGCGGCTGCGTAACGGACGCATCGCCCGCAGGCGGGATGACTTTGGCGTGACGGTTCAGCCACATCGGGCCTAAGCCTAATGCCTGATGCAAGTGGAGATAGCGGCTGCTTAACATGGTTTTTCCATTAATACGGCGTCTTCATGCCCGCCTTCGGGCAGGGAATAGTAATGTTTGCGGATGCCGACCGCGGTAAAGCCGTATTTGAAATACAGCGATTGGGCGGCGGCATTGCCGGCGCGGACTTCCAACAGCAGGCGCGTGATACCGGCGGTTTGGGCGTGGCGGAACCAATGTTCCAAAAGTGCGGCGGCAATGCCTTGGCGGCGGTATTCGGGGGCGGTGGCAATCAAATGCAGCTCGGATTCATCCAATATATCCTGCCACACGATAAAGCCGCTGATGATGCCGTCGGTCTCGCAGACCCACAGTTTATCCGTACTCTGCGCCAATGCGGAGGCAAATTGTTTCACAGACCAGGGCGAAGGGTTGCTGACCGCATCAATCGCGGCAAGGGCAGGGCAGTCGTCTGAAAAAGCGGGGCGGATATTCATGCCTGCGCTTTCCGTTCTGCCTGCTCTTTGGCGGTCAGGGCGACTTTGTTGCGGACATAAAGCAATTCGGCGTGCGCGGCATCGGACGCGGGATAACGCCCGCTGAGTGCCAGCTTGAGATAGTCGGAAGCGGCAGGCATTTGCGGCGTGCCGGCAAAGGGCGGCGCATCGGTCAGCGCAAACGCATTGCCTATGCCGCCGGTAAACGCACGGCCTTCGGGTTCGACAATTTCAGCCGCTTTGCCGACCTGATAATCGCCGAGCCGTCGGTGCGCGCCCGTGTCGAACCATGCGTAAAACACTTCGCCCATGCGCGCGTCGGTCGCTGCCAGTACGCAGCTTTGTCCGGGCAGCAGATACGCCGCCGCATCCAGACAGGGGATGCCGATAAGGGGCGTATCAAACGGCGTCGCCAAACCTTGCGCCACGCCTGTTCCGATACGCAAACCGGTAAACGCGCCGGGGCCTTGTGCATAGACGATGACGCCCAAATCCGCCGCCGTAATACCCGCTTGTTCAAACAAAACACGAATCTGCGGCAGAATCAAATCGGATTGCTTCGTGCCGACATCTTCATGAAACGAAACAATCTGTCCATCGGTTTGCAACGCGAGGGACAGGTAGGAAGTGCTGGTGTCGATGGCAAGGACGGGTCGTCTGAAATCGGCTTGCATGGCGTGTTCTTCAAGATAAAAATTTTAGGATGGATTATAGCATTGTCGTCTTGATTCATGCCCGATAGGGTTTTCAGACGACCTCAATGACGTTTCAACACTTTAGAAAATGACCGTCTCGAAACTGTGGCAGGGCAGGCAAGCCGCATTAAACCAATTCTCCAAATCAGGCCTGACTTGTCCAGCAATGGTCAATTTGTTCCCAACAGGATTGACGACAATCAACCGGCGGCTTTAAAATGAATTCAAGAATCGTTATTATTTTTACATCATCAGGAGAAAATTCATGGCAAAAAAAGTCAGCATTTTAGTAGGCAGCCTGCGTAAAGGCTCGTTCGCCCGCAAAGTGGCACAAAACGTCATCCCCATGTTCCCCGAAGGCTACGATGCCCAAATCGTCGAAATCGGTCATTTGCCGCTCTACAATTTCGACTACGACGACCCCGCCGAAACCGACTTCCCCACGCCCGAAAGCTACACCGCCTTCCGCGAAACCATCAAAGCTTCCGACGGCGTATTGTTCGTTACCCCCGAAAACAACCGCACCGTCCCCGCCTGCCTGAAAAACGCGGTAGACATCGGCTCCAAACCCAACGCCGACGTCGCCTGGAAAAACACGCCCGCAGGCATCATCAGCCATTCTGTCGGTAAAATGGGCGGTTACAGTTCGCAAAAAAACCTGCGTCTTGCCTTGTCCTACTTCAATATGCCGCTGACCGGACAGCCCGAAGTCTTCCTCGGCAACTCCCCTACCTTGTTTGACGACAACGGCAAACTCATCGAATCCGCGCGCAGCTTCGTCCAAGGCTATATCGACCAACTCGTCGCCCTCATCGAGAAGAACCCCAAATAAACACAGCAGAAAGCTGTCAACTTTAGAAAATAGCTAATTTTCTAAACATCGAAGGTTTAATGCAGAAAGGTCGTCTGAAATCTAAGGTTTCAGACGACCTTTCTTTTAAATCAATAGCATCAGAGAAAACACACATCAAAAGCTCGTCTGAAAAAAGCAAATCCAACGGGTCTGCAACCATTCAGACGATCCATCAGCCGGTTATCCCATTCGCTTTACCCATTACATCGTTCAAGCTACTATACGAACTACGTTGTCATTTAAAAATGCGCCGCACTGAGCATTGCGGCGGGCAAAAAGGAAAAAAATGAAAAAATTATTTAGGTTTTTAGGCTTGGTAGTTTTAGTTGCCGCTCTTCCGGTTTTATCTATCTATGCCTCTTCGGTAAAAGAAATCTTCAATCAAAAGGATGATTTTTTTGTGGATACCGATAAGGAACGCTCGTTTGCATTTATGCTAAGCAACTATTCTGACCAAGGTGTAATGATAACTTATCACAAGATTGGAGAGACATGGACTTTAAACGATATAGGGCCTTATTCAGAGGGTGGAGGTGGACAATGTTGCGTTTCCATCCCCCGCTGGCATGAAGGGATGACGCTGCCACTGACCTTGACGATAAGCACGGATACAAATGAATTTGAAGAGCGTAACGTTAATGCTAAGGTAGATAAATTTACCGATGAAGACAATGGATTATTGCAGTTTCACATTTTGCCGGATTATTCGGTGCGTGTATTAATTTCAAGTTACGGTAGGCAGAGGCCGGAAAATCCCATGCATCAGTTTCATGAAACTTTGAAAAAAGATAACGAAGCATACCGTAAGGAAAATCCGGATTTTTAAATTAAGATGGGCGGAACGATGAGCAAAGCTAAAATGGTATTCTATGCCAACGAGTCGAATATTAAATAATTTGATGGTTATGCTGGCTTGAGCTCCACGTTACTTGCTTTTCAGAATAATGAATGCAGAGCGAATTAAACCGACATCAGGAGAAAGAAAGCATAATAAGAATAGAAGGAGATGGGCTAAATCACTGCCAGGGCAATTATGATTAAATGATTAAGGAAGAAAGAAATGGCAAAGCTTATATATGAATTAAATCAATCTGGGAAATTTTCAGCTTTCTATTTAGATCAAGATAAATTTAGTTATTTCGGATTTTGTAAATCAAAAAGATTAAGTTTAGATTTTATACCTAGATTTGAAATAGAAGCAAAAAGTACGAAATTAAAAAACCATCATATACTACTGACTAATGCAACAACCATTTTAGTAGATAAAAAGTTAGCTGATTTTTTAATAAATAAATATAATCAAGAAATTCAGATAATTCCAATTGAGTTGGTATGTAAAGATACTATTCTGTCGGATAAATATTTTCTAATTAATTCGTTGCATACTGAAAATATAATTGATGAACAAGAATCAGAAAGAATTTATATCGATGAGAATACTTCGTTTTTATCATCAGATAATATGAAATTGAATGACAATTCACTGAAAGTTATGGGTATTGGTAGGCATAACAACCCAGCATGTTCAACGGATTTATTTTTTTCTGATGAATTGATATTTGAGTTGCATGAACATGGGTTTGATAAAGGATTTATATTTGCTTAGTTAATCTTAGCTTGGATTAAAATTCAATGTATTAATAAAGATCATTACATTAACAGCCTGATTCTAAGTAAATATAGTTTGTATGGCTTCTTGATTTATATATAGGGCGAATACAAGCATATATCTAAATAGGAGACTGCTTTGTTTTACTAAAAAAGTCGTCTGAAAACCTCCATTCAGACGACCTTTCTACCGTTTATCCCATTTGCTTTACCGTTGATGCCATTCAAGTTACCATACGAACCTCATTGTCATTTTTAAAATCAACGCCATGACTGCCCGCCAATCCTACCACCTCACCTTCGCCCGTTTCTCCCCGTCT
>CAUVJL010000074.1:0-12988 GCA_963552075.1 uncultured Neisseria sp. | reverse complement strand
AAATCAAACTCAATCAACATCAAAGGTCGTCTGAAATCCCTTTCAGACGACCTTTATCATAAACATCCGAAACAATTTCAAACATACCGAGCTTCAACTCACAACTTAAAGCCTCTTACCCATCAATCCCTGTTACTTTTTTAAACAGTATCCATGTTAGTATTATGACTTATTTGATTCAAATTGGATTGAGTTGCTGTAATGAGTAAACACATTCTTTTAGGGATAAGCGGTGGTATTGCGGCTTATAAATCATGTGAGTTGGTCCGATTACTAAAAAAACAAGGACATTCTGTAACGGTGGCAATGAGTCGTGCTGCTACTGAATTCGTTACCCCCCTTACGTTTCAAGCATTAAGCGGAAATCCTGTTCTAGTCGATACGCACGATGGCCACTCAACTAGAGGAATGAGTCATATTGATTTAACCCGAGAAGCGGATGTTTTTTTAATTGCTCCCGCTACTGCCAATACGGTTGCCAAGATTGCCAACGGTATTGCTGATAATCTGCTGACCAATTTGGCAGCAGCACGAAAATGCTCCATGGCAGTCGCTCCGGCGATGAATGTGGAGATGTGGAACAATCCTGCCAATCAGAGGAATATCCAACAACTGATTTCAGACGACATCACGGTTTTTCAGCCATCCTATGGCGAACAGGCTTGCGGTGAAATCGGGATAGGGAGAATGCCTGAAGCGATTGAACTTGCCGATTTGATTCATGATTTATGGACGCCGAAAATACTTGCCGGCAAAAAAATCTTAATCACTGCCGGCGCGACCTTGGAAATGATTGACCCGGTCCGTGGAATTACGAATATTTCCAGCGGTCAGATGGGCATTGCCCTAGCCCGTGCATGCAGAATGGCCGGCGCACAAGTTACGTTGATTTATGGACAGTTACAGACTCCCCTGCCGACCGGTCTCTATCATATGGAACAGGCTATTAGCGCCAAAGAAATGTACGATGCCGTTCATAAATATATTGAAGATCAGGATGTTTTTATTTCCGTAGCCGCTGTGGCTGACTATAAGGTAAAAAACAGCAGCCCGCACAAATTGAAAAAAGAAAATTCAAAAGATACCCCGACCCTTGAATTGGAAGCCAATCCTGATATTTTGGCATCTGTAGCAGCCTTACCCAAACCTCCTTTTTGTATTGGATTTGCAGCAGAAAGTGAAAAAGTTTTGGAATATGCTCGAGCAAAACGTTTACGCAAAGGCATTCCGATGCTGATTGCCAATGACGTTTCTCAGGCAATGGGAAAATCTACCAATCAGATTACTATTATTACGGATGACGAGGAACTATCTTTCCCTGAGAAAGAGAAATTACAGGTAGCAGAAGAAATTGTTCAATCTCTTGCTCGCCATCTGGACAAACTAAACCTGTAAGTAATCAGGTTAACCTTAACTATCTTCTACAACAGCAAAGGTCGTCTGAAAATTTTCAGACGACCTTTGTGATATTTAATGCCCTGCCGATGAACTCCCATTAAACGGCGGCTTAGCAAACCAAATTATGGAAATCATGACGATGAACAAGATACTGCCAGCCAGAAAAATCTCGTTTGATCCCATAATGAAGCCTTGCTGCGTAATGGCATCGGAAATATTTTTCAAAACCTGCTGTTCACTCAGCCCCCGATTCGTCATTTCATGAACTGTTTGAACAGTCAAACTCGAATATGGATTAATCTGTTCACTCAGTTGCGTATGATGCAAAGCTTCTCTCCGCTCCCACATGGTACTGACTATGGATACACCCACACCACCCATGAAGACGCGCAAGAAATTAGACAGGCTACTTGCTGATGCAATTTGATCGGATTTAATATGGGACAATGTAATGCTGGTCAACGGAAGGAAAAACATGGACACACCCAAGCCTTGCCAGAATTGGGGCCAAACAACATTGCTCATATTCATTCCGGCATAAAAATCAGTGCGCCAATAGAAAGTAAAAGCAAACGTCAAGAAACTTGCGGTGACAAGAAGACGCATGTCAATGCGGTTGCCGAATCTACCTATAATCGGGGACAACAAGATAGGAAGGAAGCCCACCGGTGCAGCCGCCAAACCCGCCCATGTTGCGGTATAGCCAAGATTAGACTGCAACACCAGCGGCAATAGCGTGAGCGTACCCATGTAAACCATAAAGCCCAATGAAGTTGCCAGTACGCCTATCGTAAAATTTCTGTTGCTAAACAAAGAAAAATCGACAATCGGGTATTTCTCGCCAAGCTCCCAAACCACAAAATACGTCAGACATACCAATGCAACGATGCCTAACACAATAATCTCTCCAGAGGCAAACCAGTCCAACTCTTTACCTCTATCAAGCATCATTTGCAGCGCACCGACGCCAACCACCATCAAGACCAAACCGATGTAATCTATCGGCGTCTTAACCACTTCTGTTTCCCTATCCCTCAATTGCTGCCACACAATAAGTGCAGAAATAATACCAATAGGGATGTTGATGAAGAAAATCCAACCCCAATGCCAATTATCCGAAATCCAACCGCCGAGAATAGGACCTAAAACAGGCGCGACGACAACGGTCATTGCCCACAATGCCAAAGCCAATGTCCGTTTTTCAGGAGGATACGATGCCATTAACAAACTTTGCGACAGCGGAATCAACGGTCCGGCTACAAAGCCTTGTAACACCCTGAAGATCACCAAAGCCTGAAGATTGGGTGCAATGCCGCACAACCACGACAGCAAAACAAATCCCACTACGGAGGCGATAAACAGTTTTACTTCGCCAAACCGTTTTGCCATAAATCCGGTTAGCGGTACTGAAATCGCATTCGCCACAGCAAATGATGTAATGACCCAAGTACCCTGAGTAGTCGCTGCCCCTAAGTCCCCGGCAATTACCGGTACTGCAACGTTGGCAATCGTGGTATCCAAGACTTCCATAAAAACGGCAAGGCTGAGCGCCAACGTAACCAGCACCAGCCTAACACCCTGCAATGGCGGATAATTCATATTTCTTCGCTATTACTCATTCAATATATTGCACAGTGATTGCGCTTAGATACACATCCCTTTTCAGACGACCTCTTTGATGAATATTCACATCATCGCAAGCCACAAACAAAGTTCTGCCCTGCATTATTTAATCCATCACAACTTTGCTTCCTCATGCGCTTCGATATCTACTTGCTATCAAATACCCACATTCTCAGCAATTCAACGCATGAAAGGTCGTCTGAAAACATTTTTACTTAGCGTATTTCTCAAAAATCTTATCGATCAACGCATCGGCGGCAGCCCAATCTACGCCTTCAGTTTCTGGGGATTCTACATTTTTATCAGCGGCAGCCGTCATGTTTTTTCCTGAGCCGGCACCTGCAATATCAACCTTTACCTTCATAGATAAACCGACACGAAGCGGATTAGCCTGCAACTCTTTCGCATCCAAACTGATGCGGACCGGAACACGTTGCACAACCTTAATCCAGTTCCCCGTCGCATTTTGCGGCGGTAAAAGGGAGAATGCACTGCCCGTACCCGCTGACAAACCCATCACCCTGCCATGATAGACCACTTTATTTCCATATAAATCAGCAGTCATTTCAACAGGTTGACCAATTTTCATTTGACGCAGTTGCGATTCTTTAAAGTTAGCATCCACCCAAAGATTGCTCAAAGGAACCACAGCCATCATTGGGGAACCTTGGGCAATACGCTGCCCAACTTGAACATTTCGTTTGGCAATCTGTCCATTCATCGGCGCGCGAATTTGGGTGCGTTGCAGATTCAGCCATGCATCCTTAATATGGCTGATGGCTGTTTGCACCGCAGGTTGTTGACGCAGAGGGATATTATTACCTAAAACTGCTTGTGCAGAAGTCTCTTCCGCTTCCACTGCCTTCAAAGCCGCTTGCGCCTGAACCACCGCAGCACGGGCATGACTCAACTCTTCACCTGAAATCGCATCCGTTCCCGATAAAGCTTCACGTCGGCGCAAATCTGCCTGAGCCTTTGCCAATTCGGCTTTTCGCAAAAGAACCTGCGCTTTTGCTTTTGAGTTAACCGCAGTTTGTTGTTTATTCTGACGAATTGCCTGAATCAATTCATTTTGAGCACGCTCGTAAGCCAGCTGGAAATCGCTGTCGTCCAACGCAACCAAGACATCCCCTTTTTTGACCACATCAGTATCGTCATACATCACCTTCCTTACCGTACCGGTGACCTGAGGGGTAATTTGCACCAGATGACCCGCAACATAGGCATCTTCCGTCTCTTCCTCGTATTGCCAGAATAAGAAATACGCAAGAGCCACACCGACTGCAATCAAAATAAAAAGCAGTGTAACAACTGCCAGATTACGCCCGCGTTTACGCCCTACCCTTGAACTTTTTGTCCCTGAATTGCGTAATTGTTCATTATTTTCTAGATTCGCATCCATGATTTCATTTTAACCTGGGTAATTACAGACTATTTTCCTTATGCACCCCATCCCACTAATATCTCATTGATTTTAATAGAATAGACAATACTGAAAAATACATACAGAGGTGCATTCTATAGCCGCATCGTTACTCAATCAAGTAACAATCATATTTAAAAACCATTTGGATATCCCCTTTTACCATTAGGCGCAAACAATCATTTCAAAGTCATCCAAGCAATACCTATTCCTGACAACCAAAAGGTAATTGGCGACATTCTGAATACATACATTTAAACGTTAAATGCATATCCAAAATATCGCCAACTGACTTGATTAAAAGGAAAGGGGTCGTCTGAAAACCTTCTATTGCGTTTTAAACCCACCGCCCAACTGGGCATTCAGATTGCTCCATGCAATCAACCGTTCAGATTGATACTGCACCAATTGCATTTTCACTTGCAGCATATCATCTTGTTTTTGTAATGCGCTAAGACCATTATCCAATCCTGCCCTCACTCTACCCTGAGCATTTTTAACCGACTTCTCGGATATTTTCAGCATTTTATCCCAAGTAGACTGTCTGCTTTGCAGGCTTTGGTAATCTACAACAGCATCCGCAGCAGAACGCATCGCATTCAAAACCGTTTGATCGTACACGGCCACCTGCTCATTATATTCTGCGCGTTTGCCTGCCAATTTTGACTGTAATGCCCCAGACGTAAAAATAGGAAGATTGATAGCAGGAACAATACCCAGCATGCCTGATGTTTTACCCCTTACCACATTGAACGCATCAATATGTCCAAGACCCGCCAAGGCTTTTAACTCAATATTGGGATAAAACTCTGCTTCGGTGGATTTAACCGTATGCAGCTTAGATTCCAATAATAATTTTTGTGCCGCGATATCCGGTCGGGCTGCTAACAAATCCGCATGGATTCTATTCACAGGCACAACAGGAACCACGCCCATCCTACCGGGTTCTTGTTCGGAAAGTGCTCCCGGCACGTTACCGCTCAATACTGCCAAAGCATGTCGGACTTTAGCAATCTGTTGTTCCAATGACGTTTTTTCCAACTGAAGTTGCTGACTTGCCAATTCAAGCGGGTACAATGATTGTGCGGGCATCAGGTTTGCATGGATTCTGCGTGAGACCAATTGCTGCATTTTCTCTGACAGATTGATACGTTCCTGCACAAGAGCCTGACGCTCGCTCAAAGCCTGCCAAATAAAATATTGCTTGGCTACCGCGTTCGCCAGCTCAATCCGTGCCTGATGGGCTTCATACAGAATTGCCTGACGGCGTCCCAAAACCGCTGCAATCTGCTCACGGTTTTTTCCCCAAAAATCGAATGTCCAACTTCCCTGTACTGCCGCGTTTGCCAACAATAATGTATGGTCGGTATCGATACGGGAAGATGCGGGCTTGGGTGCAACATACATTCCAACCCCGCGCGCGGACATACCGATTTGCGTTTTGCCGGCGGCTTCGGTTATTCCCAGCTGCGCTTGTGCTTGCTCGAAACGCGCCTTGGCAATACGCAAATCCGTTGATGTCTGGATAGCTTGTGCAACCAGTTGATTCAGTTTGTTATCTTTTAATTGCAACCACCATCCGTCTTGAATGAGGGATGCCGACTTACCATCGGGCAAAGAATACACCGTTGGTTCTTCCAACGGTGCTTGTTTACCAAACTGCGCACAAGCTGCAAGTACAGATACTGCGATAATGCAGATGCCCCGTTTGGCAATATTTGATTTCATGGCAGACTCCGTTTTTTACTTTTATCCCTGCCACAATTCTTACTGCATCAGATCAGCTGTCCAAACGGTTCAACAGCTTGCCCAACAGATTTTGCAACTGGGTATAATCCTCATTGGTAAAATCTTCCCAAGCTTCGCCGCTCTTACTGGAAATTTGCGGCCATACTTGTTGGATAAAAGACTCACCTTCCTGTGTCAATTTTAACACAATCTGGCGGCGGTCTTGCTGGTTGATATGACGACCTACCCATCCCCGTTCTACCATCTCATCGGAAAGACGGGTCGCACTGGTACGTGTCAAATCCATCAAGTCGCTCAAACGCGAAGGAAGGATTTCGCTTTTAGGGCTGACGTAAACCGCCATCAAAGCGAACCATAAATTCTCGTTGATACCGAAAGTTTTCAAATTTTCATTGAGATGACTGCTTAGACGTTCGGTTGTTACCCGTAACAGACGCCCTGTTCTTACCTGTTGTTCTGAAAATTCAGGCAGGCGGTCGGAAAGTTGGCGCAGCGCGTTGACCAAGTCGGTTTGTGAAAAACTCATTATAAATATCCTCTTCTTAAATTTGTTGGCTGTTTCTGCTGCAAATCAGAACAAATAATGACAATCTCATTTGCTTCAAAATACCAAATACTTATTCAATGCCGCTATACTAATTCAACTGATTATTTTCCGAATGAAAATCTGACAATCGGTCCAAGAAGATAACAAGTGGCGTTTTTTATGCATAAGTCATCTAATTTGTATGTAATTCCGAATTCTTACTCTACAAAATCAGTATTCAGAAAGGATAGATTTGTGGTTACTGAAAACTTAATTTATTGTTTATATTGAAAACCCCATAATTTATTAGAGAGATGGCGCTTCTCCTTAGTTCTATAACTCAAAACATGACTTTTGAGATACTACTGAAAACACTTCAAAAAAATTTTAACTTTTACGATTAATGCGAAAAAATTAACTAGAAAAATTATAAATTTAAAAATCAGTTTAAATTCAATCCGCATTGCTTTGCAAAGGCATTACCGCCACATCAAAACATCCGCGCCCACCTATCATTTTTATGCATTTCCAGCCCAGCGCTCAACCGCTAAATAATTATCAAAAAAATCACACACATAGTTCCCCTTATATTACAATCCGCCTTTCGTGGTTCGAAAACCTCCCACATTAAAAAACTAAGGAAATCCTCATGTCCCGCAATACCGAAGAGCTGCAAGGCATCTCTCTTTTGGGCAATCAAAAAACCCAATATCCGACCGGCTACGCTCCCGAAATTCTTGAAGCATTCAACAACAAACATCCCGACAACGATTATTTCGTTAAATTCGTCTGCCCCGAATTCACCAGCCTCTGCCCCATGACCGGGCAGCCCGACTTTGCCACCATCTACATCCGCTACATCCCGCATATCAAGATGGTGGAAAGCAAATCCCTGAAACTCTACCTCTTCAGCTTCCGCAACCACGGCGATTTCCATGAAGACTGCGTCAACATCATCATGAAAGACCTGATCGCCCTGATTGATCCGAAATACATCGAAGTTTTCGGCGAATTCACACCGCGCGGCGGCATCGCCATTCATCCTTTTGCCAATTACGGCAAAGCAGGTACCGAGTTTGAAACACTGGCACGAAAACGCCTGTTCGAACACGACAGCCAATAATCCATCCCCTTTTACGCATTTTCAGACGACCTTTTTCATGAGAAGGTCGTCTGAAAGCCTTTCCGAAAGATTTCCATGTACGAATTTACAACAGCGCAACAACAGAAGGCACTCTTCTGGCTGGTGCTTTTCCATATCCTCATCATTGCCGCCAGCAACTATCTGGTACAGTTTCCCTTCCAAATTTTCGGCATTCACACCACTTGGGGCGCGTTTTCCTTTCCCTTTATCTTCCTTGCCACCGACCTGACCGTCCGCATTTTCGGTTCGCACTTGGCACGGCGAATTATCTTTTGGGTCATGTTCCCCGCCCTTTTGCTTTCCTACATCTTTTCCGTTTTGTTCCACGACGGCAGTTGGACAGGCTTAGGCGCGCTATCCGAATTCAATACCTTTGTCGGACGCATCGCCTTAGCCAGCTTTGCCGCTTACGCACTCGGACAAATCCTTGATATTTTTGTGTTCAACAAATTACGTCGTCTGAAAGCGTGGTGGATCGCCCCGACCGCATCAACCGTCATCGGCAACGCCTTGGATACGTTGGTATTTTTCGCCATTGCCTTTTACGCCAGCAGCGATGAATTTATGGCGGCAAACTGGCAGGGTATCGCCTTTGTCGATTATCTGTTCAAACTCACCATCTGCACCCTCTTCTTCCTGCCGGCCTACGGCGTGATTTTGAATATCTTGACGAAGAAGCTGACGACACTGCACACCCAACATCCTCAAAAGCAGATGCAGCCGGCACAAGAATCTTGATGCAGTCTGACAGAACGATTTACGATTCCCGTTCATAGAAAATACAAAGAGGTCGTCTGAAAATTTTCAGACGACCTCTTTGTATTTTATGGCCTCGCCAACAGGAATCGAACCTGTATTTTACGCTTAGGAGGCATACGTTCTATCCGTTGAACTATGGCGAGCGTGTTAAACTTTTCCTGCAATAAACGATAATAATCCTGCGGCAATCAGCGGACCGACCGGAATGCCGCCCATAAATGCTACACCGATAACCGTACCAATCAAAAGACCTGTTACCAAAACAGGTTGTTCACTCATCAGCGGTACGCCGCGTCCTGCCAGCCAGGCGACAAGGATACCGATTAATACGGCGGCAATCATTTTAAAATTGACAAACTCCGACAGCGGTGGAATTTGAACCTTCCCTGAAACCAGCGGACTCAAAACCCCGATTGTCAGCAAAATAATCCCAAAATGCAAGCCGTGTTTTTCCATGAAAGGAATATATTGCGACAAAGCAGTCTGTTGCATTAAAAGCAAAATTGCTGCGGAAATCGTAATCGAGTTGTTGTTACTGACGACGCCGAGAAAAATCAGCGTCACCAAAAACATCGGGACGAAATTGAAATTCATCGGATTTAAGAAACCCGTGCCAATGATTCCTCGGCCAACTGAATCATCGCCTGCTTGACTTCGCTATCGGGCAATACTGCCAAAGAAGCCACGGCTTGCTCAACGGCTTTTCGTGCTTCGGAAATCGAATAAGTCAGCGCATCGGAATGGACAACATAATCATGGATTTTTTGGAAACTGCCGCGATCCGCATTTTCCAAAGCGTGGCGCACATCGTCAGCCACTTGTTTCGAACCGTTGCGCATCAGATAAATCAGCGGCAAAGTCGGTTTGCCTTCTGCCAAATCGTCGCCGACGTTTTTACCGATTTCTTCGGTTTCGCCCGAATAATCCAAAACATCATCAATAATTTGGAACGCCGTACCGACATACATGCCGTAGTCTTTCAACGCCTGCTCATGCTCGGGGGCGGCATTGCCCAAAATCGCGCCAACCTGCGCGGCCGCTTCAAACAATTTGGCCGTTTTATATTGAATCACTTGAACATATTGCGCTTCAGTAATATCGGTATTGCCGATGTTCATCAGCTGCATGACCTCGCCTTCAGCAATAATATTAGTTGCATCCGCCATGACTTCCAAAATGCGCATACTGCCGGAATCAACCATCAATTGGAAAGCGCGCGTATACAAAAAGTCGCCGACCAACACCGCCGCCGCGTTGCCGAACAGATTATTCGCCGTTTCGCGTCCGCGGCGCAAATCGCTTTCATCGACCACATCGTCATGCAGCAGGGTCGAAGTGTGGATAAATTCCACCATTGCCGCCAAAGCATACAGCTTATCTCCATCATAGCCGACCGACTTACCTGCCAAAATCGTCATAATCGGACGCAGACGCTTACCGCCGGCACTGATAATATAAGTACCGATTTGCGAAATCAGCGCAACATCAGACTGAACCGCTTGGTTGATCACCTCATTGACCCGTGAAAGGTCTTCAGGCAGATGGCGTTGGAAATAAGGCAGGTTTTCGAGCATAACACATTCTCAGTCGGCAAAATGAAGCAGGCTTGCCGTATAAATAAATGGGTTGGGTATAAGGTGGAAATAATATTGCCGCATAAAAAATATCGGCAATCCAACGCGCGATTATAGCAGCAAAGCCCGTTTGACACATCTTTCAGACGACCCTGACCCCACAAACGAAATAAACTTTGACAAAACAGGCAAATAGCAATAGAATGCTACGTTTCGCACAATGGTGTGCGGGATATTAACCATAATTCTCATGGAGTTGAGTATGTACGCGGTCGTAAAAACCGGCGGCAAACAATATAAAGTTGCCGTTGGCGAAAAATTGAAAGTAGAACAGATACCAGCCGAACTCGACAGCCAAATCGAACTGACTGAAGTTTTGATGATTGCTGACGGCGAATCTGTAAAAGTAGGCGCACCTTTTATCGAAGGCGCAAAAGTAACAGCCAAAGTCGTTGCTCATGGTCGTGGCGAGAAAGTACGCATTTTCAAAATGCGTCGTCGCAAACACTACCAAAAACGCCAAGGCCATCGCCAAAATTTCACCCAAATCGAAATCGTGGCAATCGCCTAATTTCAAGTAAGTTCAGGAGTATTACAAATGGCAAGTAAAAAAGCAGGCGGTAGCACCCGCAACGGTCGCGATTCAGAAGCCAAACGCTTGGGCGTAAAAGCCTACGGCAACGAGCTGATTCCGGCAGGTTCCATCATCGTCCGCCAACGCGGTACCAAATTCCACGCCGGCGACAACGTAGGCATGGGCAAAGACCACACTTTGTTCGCCAAAGTTGACGGTTATGTTGAATTCAAAACCAAAGGCGCGCTGAACCGTAAAACGGTCAGCATCCGTCCTTACACCGGTTATGAAGAATAATCCGAGTTTATCGTGATATTGAGAAAGCCGTATTTCTTAGGGAATACGGCTTTTTTGTTTGTATGGGTTGGCAATGATTTTGCCATCGCCGATTCAATCTTAAACAGCGCAAACAACAAAGCAGCACACGATACAACAGACACGATAGGAAACTACACTGTACTGCTTAAAAGCCAAGCTATAGTGGATTAACTTTAAACCAGTACGGCGTTACCTCGCCTTGTCCTGATTTAAATTTAATCCACTATACTACAAAATTTCAGACGACCCCTTCGCCCTCATGATAATCTTATCCTTCCCATACTATGGCGTAAGAAAAAAGCAAACCCATATAGCCGCTACTTATTGTTTTTAAAATATGGCATGATACGCAACACATTGCCGCCATTGACTTACATTAAGCTCAGCGTAAAAAATCATTCACGATATAAATACTTGAATTACTCAATCGATACTTTTGCTATAATCAATTACTCAATGCAGATTACCCTTATCTCATTCAAACACAGTAAACTTAAGGTCGTCTGAAATTATCCGTCCCCCTTTAACAAAAAGGATGCCTCATGAGCTTACACAGCGATATTCTTGTCGTCGGCGCAGGACCTGCCGGGTTGAGTTTTGCCGCAGAACTGGCCGGCAGCGGTTTGAAAATCACCCTGATTGAAAAAAGCCCTTTAGAAATTTTACAAAACCCTCCTTATGACGGGCGTGAAATCGCATTGACCCACCTGTCCCGCGAAATTATGCAACGCTTGGGCATGTGGAATTTGATTCCGAAAGACGAAATTTACCCCTTGCGCGATGCAAAAGTCTTGAACGGGCAGTCCGATTACCAACTCCACTTCCCGCAACCGACCCAAGCGCGCGGCGAACCTGCCGACTGCTTAGGTTATCTGATTTCAAACCACAATATCCGCAAAGCTGCTTATGAAGTCGTCTCCAAACTGGAAAACGTTACCATCCTGACCGGTACGGGCGTCAAAGAAGTCAAAACCTCCGAAGACGAAGCCCAAGTCATCTTGGAAAGCGGCGAAGTTTTGAGCGGCCGCCTACTCTTGGCAGCAGACAGCCGCTTTTCCCAAACCCGCCGACAACTGGGCATTTCCTCCGATATGCACGATTACAGCCGCACCATGTTTGTCTGCCGCATGAAGCATACCCTGTCCAACCAGCATACCGCTTACGAATGCTTCCACTACGGCCGCACCATCGCCCTGCTGCCTTTGGAAGAACACCTGACCAACACAGTCATTACCGTCGATAGCGACAAAGCAGACACCATCAAAAAAATGTCTCCCGAAGAATTAGCTGCCAGCGTCAAAGAGCAGCTCAAAGGCCGTTTGGGCGACATGGAATTGGTCAGCACCATTCACAACTACCCCTTGGTCGGCATGATTGCCCAACGCTTCTATGGCAAACGCAGCGCCTTAATCGGCGACGCCGCCGTAGGTATGCACCCTGTTACCGCACACGGTTTCAACTTAGGTCTATCCAGCGCGGACCTCTTGGCAAAACTGGTTCTCGAAGCGGAACAACGCGGTCAAGACATCGGCGACGCCAGCCTGCTGGAAAAATACAGCACCAAGCATATGCTCCATGCCCAGCCGATTTACCACGGCACCAATATGCTGCTCAAACTCTTTACCAATGAAACCGCGCCCGCCAAAATCTTGCGCGGCTTGGTATTGCGTGCCAGCAACAACTTCCCGCCGCTGAAAAAACTGATTACCAAACAACTGACCGGCTAATCCGTTTAAACACATCAAAAGGTCGTCTGAAACACTTTTCAGACGACCTTTTAACTATCCAATCAAATAAAGTGGATTAAATTTAAATCAGGACAAGGCGACGAAGCCGCAGACAGTACAGACAGTACAGAACCGATTCACTTGGTGCTTCAGCACCTTAGAGAATCGTTCTC
>CAUVJL010000073.1:0-13373 GCA_963552075.1 uncultured Neisseria sp. | reverse complement strand
GCAAGGCACCGCCTCCGACCTCATCAAACGCGCCATGATAGACGTGTCCCGCTGGCTTTCAGACGACCTCTTGCAAAGCAAACTGATTATGCAGGTGCATGACGAACTGGTGTTGGAAGTACCCGAAGCCGAACTGGATTTGGTCAAAGAAAAACTGCCGCAGATTATGGCGAAAGTGGACGAAGGGATGTTGAACGTGCCGCTGGTGGCTGAGGTTGGTGTGGGGATGAATTGGGAAGAGGCGCATTGAGATGGTATGGTATTTAACAGATTGTTTTGAAAAAGGGATAAAGTAATGAATGTTCTAGATTTAATTAAAGAGGGTGTAGCGTTATTTAAGAACAAAAAATTTGACGAAGCGATTGAGAAGCTGAATCAGGCTTTAGATGAAATTAAAGATAAAGATAGCCAAATTCAAGAGCAAAACTATATTCAGTTTTATCTTGGCTGTTGCTATTTTGAACAGGCGCTAAAAGCCAAAGGCAAAGAGTCGGAACAGTTATTTGAGCATGCCGTTGAGCATTTCCAACAGCAATTGAGGCCTGCCGAACAGCTGGAAGACAAGCAAAACAGTATTGAACAACAAGTCTATGCCCAATCTTGGCTTGGTCGTTGCTATTTAGAGCAGGCGATGAAAGCCGAAGGCAAGGAAGCGGCTAAGTTGTTTGAGCGGGTAGTTGAGCATTTCCAACAGCAATTGAGGCTTGCCAAACAGCTGGAAGATAAGCAAAACAGTCTTCAAGAACAAAACAATGCCCAATATTGGCTTGGCCGTTGCTATTTAGAGCAGGCGATGAAAGCCGAAGGCAAGGAAGCGGCTAAGTTGTTTGAGCGGGTAGTTGAGCATTTCCAACAGCAATTGAGGCTTGCCGAACAGCTGGAAGACAAGCAAAACAGTATTCAAGAACAAATCTATGCCCAAAATTGGCTTGCCCGCTGCTATTTCGAGCAGGCGAAGAAAGCCAAAGGCAAAGAGTCGGAACAGTTATTTGGACAGGCAGTTAAACACCACCAACAACAATTGAGTCTTGCCGCACAGCTGGCAGACAAACAAAACAGCCTTCAAGAACAAATCAATGCACAATTTTGGTTAGGCGTTTGCTATTTTAAACAGGCGCTAAAAGCCAAAGGCAAGGAGTCGGAACAGTTATTTGAACAGGCAGTTGAGCATTTCCAACAATCATCGGAATTTGCCAAACAGCTGGCAGACAAGCAAAACAGCCTTCAAGAACAAAACAATGCACAATTTGGGTTAGGCCGCTGCTATTTTGAACAGGCGCTAAAAGCCAAAGGCAAGGAGTCGGAACAGTTATTTGAACAGGCAGTTGAGCATTTCCAACAATCATTGGAATTTGCCAAACAGCTGGCAGACAAGCAAAATAGCCTTCAAAAACAAAACAATGCACAATCTTGGTTAGGTCGTTGTTATTTCAAACAAGCCATAATTCAAAAAAAATGGGAAAGATATTTTGAATGGAAAAAACGGAAAATACAGGGAGATTTATTTGAAAGTAAAAAAGGAGATTTAATAAACGCAATTTCTACCATTCTGGCGGTTTTAAATATCCCACCTATTGAATTGGGATCAATTCCACTTGCACATTACACTTCGCCTTTAGTATGCGAAAAATTATTTGGCATCATCAGTGATAAAACCGATGATAAAGCCAATGATAACGATCCTGTTGACAGTAGTAAGGTTAGTCCAATGAGAATTGGTAGCTCCACTTATATGAATGACCCTACTGAAGGAGAAGGGCTATTGGAGCTACTGAATTTGCAGGATTTGGAATTGGAAAACAAGGCTGATTGCCCTGCCTATAATGCTTTCTTTACCTGCTTTTCCAGCCGCGTAAACGATTTGAACCAGTTCCGCCTGTATGGTAAAGAAAACGGCGTGGAAGCATCGGGCTGCTGCTTGGTATTTAATAAAAGCGGGGATTGGTTGAAAGAGCCTGATGTTTCTTCTTCGTTCAAAAGTTTTGCAAATAAACAGAATGAAGGTTTCAAAGAGCCAATAGAGGCAGATGTAGCGGGTTTAGAAGATAAAAACCTGCCGCTTTATCAGGTAGCTTATATCGCTTATTCCGATGAATATATTGCTAAGGAAAAATGCACAATATGGCTACCCGATGCAAGAAGACCAAAATTCGGTATTCGATTAAAGCCTGTTGGGAAAAATCTAAAATGGCATAAGTTCCGTATTAAGGAGCTCAAAGCAGCGTTGTGGAAGTTAATGAACCTATCTAAGATCAAAAATGAAGACAAAAAAGCTTTGGAATATATCCGCTATCTGTTTAAAGATTTCGCTTTCCGCGATGAGGAAGAGTTCCGCCTGCTGAAAATCGAACAAATCGGTTCGGACAAAATCGAATATTGTAAAACCACAAAATCCGTCTATCTGCCTTATGCCGATATACGCGATATTGTAGATGAAGTGATTTTGGGGACTAATTACGAAAAGAGCGGAAAAGAGCGTAAGGCGGAAGTGTTTCAGCATTTGATGCGGAAATATTATCCAAACGTTAAAGTGTCCCGCTCGTCGTTGCCGATTAATGCCAATCCGCCAATTAAGAAGGATTAGCCAGCAGTAGGTCGGATACTTGTATCCGACAAAAGCCGCTGCCATCTCAAATAGCCGTCGGATTCGAGAATCCGACCTACTGAAACTATCTCAAAAGCCGTCGGATTCAAGAATCCGACCTACCAAACCGAAACCCACCCAAGGTCGTCTGAAAACTTGAAAATCAGGTTTTCAGACGACCTTTATTCTTCCCGCCGACAGGCATACAATCACGGGCGCAGTCCCATTCATGGATTCAATACGCCCTAGGTACGCGGTTTTAAGGTCGTCTGAAATATAGACAGGCTTGCCGCAAAACCAATTAATATCTAAATTTCCAACCATCCTTTAACCAGAAATAAAAATCATGAATTTCGATCTTGAAAACCTCTCTTCATTCTCAGGCTGGGAACGTCTTGCTGAAACCGGCATGGCATTCGGTACCAATTTAATTGCTGCGTTGGCGATTTTCCTGATTGGTAAATGGATAGCTTCCCGCCTTGTTATTTTGATGAAAGCTGCGCTAACCCGTGCCAAAGTGGACAGAACGCTCGTCAGTTTCCTCGGCAATGTGGCTAATGTCGGCCTGTTAATCCTGATTATTATTGCCGCGTTGGGCAAGCTGGGCATTCCGACCACGTCGGTTACCGCCTTAATCGGCGGCGCGGGCTTGGCGGTGGCTTTGTCGCTGAAAGATCAACTGTCGAACTTTGCCGCCGGCGCGCTGATTATTCTGTTTCGTCCGTTTAAAGTCGGCGACTACATCAAAGTCAACGGCTTTGAAGGCACGGTGAGCGAAATTAAAATGGTGCAGACTGCGCTGAGTACGCCGGACAACGAAGAAGTCATCCTGCCCAACAGCGTCGTTATGAGCAACAGCATTGTGAATCGTTCTTCCATGCCGCTGTGCCGCGTGCAGGTGGTGGTCGGCGTCGATTACGGCTGCGATTTGAAAGCTGCCAAAGCCGCCGTTTTGAAAGCCGCCACCGAGCATCCCTTGTGTGTGCAGACCCAAGGCAAAGAGGCAGTAACATATATTACCAACTTGGCCGACAGCGCCATCGAAATCACGCTTTGGGCGTGGACGAATGAAGCCGATTTGGGCGCGTTCCGCTTCGGGCTGAACGAGCAGGTAGTGGAAAACCTGCGTGCCGCCAATATCAATATCCCTTTCCCGCAGCGAGACGTGCATATCATCCAGCAGCAGGGGTAAGGGTAAATTTCGGGTTGGAGAATCCGACCTACTGAAACCTTGGGCATGCATTGTTTGAAATCCAAAGCCCATTCAAGGTCGTCTGAAAACCTATCTTATGGTTTTCAGACGACCTTTTTATATTCTTTCCGTTTCCTGTATTATTCATATTGATTTGAACACTCTTTCTTGAAAGGTTAAAAATAATGTCGCTCACTTTAAAATCTGTTCTGACCGCCGGCTTGCTCCTTCTTGGATTCCAAGCCGCTGCCCAAGATATTCCGCAAGCGTTTCAAGGCAAATGGGCCGGGCGTTATGAAGGGAAGGTATCGCCCAAACATGTAAGGGCTTTATGTGCCATGGGTTATGATGAAAACGCTGCTATGGATAATGTCGATGTGTCGGAAGATAGCGGCTTTTATATTGAAATAGGTAAAAAATCAATTGAATTAAAGGGTTGGGAATGGGGCGCGAAATATACGGAACTGAATTATCGAATTTATTCGCCCGATAAAATCGCAGGTACGGCACGCGTTCGGGAAGAGGAGCCAGAGCAAGGTACGCAGATTTATAACGATAATTTTGAGTTTTCGTTAAACCGAGGCGTGCTGACGCAAAGATTCCGTGATTACTCGACGGATGGCTCAGGCAAAAAAGTTTGGCGGACGCGGACGATGATGCGTTGCAAATAATGCTGGGCAAACCGTAGCCGGCCGCAGGTTGGAAGCTTATATCCGACAACAGCCGCTGCCATCTCAAATAGCCGTCGGATTCGAGAATCCTACCTACGGCAAAACCGTAGCAAGAGAGAATAGAAACCCGTAGCGTGGGCTTTGCCCACGAATCAAACTCAAAATTTCAGACGACCTCTTTTACCCAACATTATCGTGGGCAAAGCCCACGCTACAATGTATACCGACTACTGACAGTATTGAATGATTACTTTGCCGAAAACAGTATCCGAACGGCTTGATTTGAGTTTTGGTATTTTTACCTGACGGGGTCAAAAATACAGTTGCTGCTGAAACTACCAAACCGAAACCCATCCGAGGTCGTCTGAAAACCTGTCTTATGGTTTTCAGACGACCTTTATTGTTCCCGCCGACAGGCATACAATCAAAAGTGCAGTACCTTTCATTGATTCAATACAAGGAGACAGTTATGCGCGGCATAAAATCAGTTGCATTGTTGTGTACTTTGGCATTGGGTGCGCCGGCGTTTTCGGCGGGTTTGACCAAAACGCTGCCGGGCGATTTGACGACGGCTCAGGCGCAGGCGGTGGTGCAGGCTTCGATGAAAAAGGCGCGTGAAATCAAGGTGCCGATGAATATCGCGGTCATGGACGCGGGCGGTAATTTGAAGGCGTTTGCGCGTATGGACGATGCGTTTATCGGCAGTATCGATATTGCGCAGAAAAAGGCGAAAACGGCGCGTTATTTCAATATGTCCACCCGCGATTTGGGCAAGGCTTCGCAACCAGGCGGCGAGCTTTACGGCATTGAGGTGACCAACGACGGTTTAGTGATTTTTCCCGGCGGTGTGCTGCTGGTGGATAAAAACGGCGTTATCGTCGGCAGCGTCGGCGTGAGCGGCGGCTCGGTCGATGAAGACGAAAGCGTCGCGAAAGCAGGTGCGGCGGTCTTATCGGGTAGGTAAGCCGCAGCTTGAGGCAAAACCCGACGTATTTCTTTTCATTGATTTGCGTTGGGTTACTGAAATACGCAGAGGTCGTCTGAAAATGCGGGTCTAAATCCCCGCTGTCTTTTCAGACGACCTTTTTGCATTTGTTGACATTTTTACTGCTTCGGGCATGACGTTCGGGCATATGGGGTCGTCTGAAACCTGAAATGCTGTCTTTCCCAAGCACAATTCGCTGCAATGGGATATGATTATCCTTTTTCAGACGACCTGTCCTGATATGGGGTCGTCTGAAAAGCCGATTCCGTCGGGTGCGGCGGAGTCCTGAGAAGCCGCTAAGTCATACAAGAAAGCCAAGATGTCCGAAACAGCAGTCCAAGAAACCCAAGAAACGCCAAACAGTGTGCCTACGTCGTCTGAAACACAACCCACCCCGCCCAAGCGCAAGAGGCGCTGGTTGCGGGGTCTGTTGCTGACGTTGGTTGTGTTGGTGTGTGCGCTGGCGGGCTTTATTGCTTGGCTGGTGGGGACGGAATCGGGTTTGCGTTTCGGTTTGTACAAGATTCCGTCCTGGTTTGGCGTGAAGATTGCGTCGGAAACGCTGGAAGGTACGCTGGTTAAGGGTTTCCACGGCGATAAGTGGATGATTGAAACGGATGGGGCGGATGTGAAAATCAGCGCGTTCCGTTTTGATTGGAAGCCGTCCGAGCTGTTTCAGCGCAGCCTGCACATTACTGAAATTGTGGCGGGCGATATTGCGGTCGTGCCGAAGCCGACGCCGCCGAAAGAGAAAAAGCCGTCCAAAGGGCTGCCTGAGAGCATTGATTTGCCTGTGTTGGTGTTTATCGACCGTTTTGAGACGGGCAGGCTCAGCGTGGGCAAAAATTTTGACAAGCAGACGGCCTATCTCGACCATCTGAATGCGGCATACCATTACGATCAAAAAGAACACCGCTTGGATTTGAAAACCCTCGATACGCCGTGGAGCAATTCGACGGGTTCGGCGGTGGTAGGGCTGGAGAAGCCGTTTGCGCTCAATACGACGATTCAGACGAAGGGCGAGCTGGAAGGCGAGACGATAGAGGGTAAGGCGCGCCTGTGGGGCAGCTTGCAGGACGTGCAGACTGAAATCCTGCTGGACGGCGACGATGTGCATTTGTCGGCGAAATCTACGGTGCATCCGTTTGCCGCTTCGTTGGACAAGATGATCGGCGAGGTGCTGGTCAAGGGTTTCAACATCAACCCGACCGCGTTCCTGCCGTCGCTGCCCAAGGCAAACCTGACGTTTGACGCGACCGTCGTGCCTTCGTTTACGCACGGCATCGCGTTGGACGGTTCGCTCGACTTGGAAAACAAGGCGGCGGGTTTTGCCGATGCAAAATCCATTCCGGTGCGCAACATTTTGGCGGACTTCACCATTAACGACAACGGCGTGGTAACCGTCCAAGAATCTGAAATCGGACTGTTGGAGGAAGGTTCGTTCAATGTCGCCGGTACGGTCGATACGGTGAAAAACGCGCTGGCGCTTAAGATTAATGTGAACAACCTGGTTTCAGACGACCTCGTCCGCACCAATGTTGCCGGTCAGTGGAACGGGTTTATCGGCGTCAAAGGCGAAACTGCCTCGCCCGCTATCGACTGGAATCTTGAAAGCGGCAGCGCGCAACTCTCCGGCCTACTGTCCTTCGTTACCGACAGACAACACGGTCAACGCACCCTCAATCTCGACCGCGTCCGCGTCGCACCGCAAAACGGCGGCGAACTGACGGCGCAAGGTTCGCTCGAACTCTTCAAAGACCGCCTGCTCAAGCTCGATGTTTCCAGCAAGGCGTTCAATCCGTCCCGCTTAGACTCAAAACTGCCCGCCGGCAGCGTCAACGGCACCATCAATCTTTCAGGCGAACTGGCGAAAGAAAAATTCGCCGGCAAAATGCAGTTTGCGCCGAGTACGTTAAACAACGTCCCCCTCAGCGGCAAAGCCGACGTCGTTTACGAATCCGGACACCTCCCGCGCGCGCTGACCGACCTGCGTTTGGGCAACAATATTGTCAAAACCAACGGCAGCTTCGGCAAAAAAGGCGACCGCCTCAATATCGACATCACCGCCCCCGACCTTTCCCGTTTCGGTTTCGGACTGGGCGGACTGCTCAATACGCGCGGCTACATTTCAGGCGACCTCAAGGGCGGGCTGAAAACCTACGAAGCCGACCTCTCCGGTGAGGCGCGCGCCCTGCGAGTCGGCGATGCCGTCAACATCCGCATGCTTGACTTCAAACTCAAAGGCACGCCCGACATCAACCGTCCGCTTGCCGCCGACATCAAAGGCAGCCACATCGCCCTTTCCGGCGGCGCGACCGTCATCGATGCGGTCGACCTGTCCCTCAACGGCACGGGTGCGCAACACCGCATACACGGCAGCAGCAGCATGGCGTTGGACGGCAAACCTTACAAACTCGAAGTCAATGCGGCGGGCGGTCTGAACAAAGACTTCAATCAGTGGAAAGGCAGCGTGGACACGCTCGACATCGGCGGCGCGTTCAACCTCAAACTGCAAAACCGCATGAACCTCGAAGCAGGCGCGGAGCGCGTTTCCATGAGCGCGGCGCGCTGGAGCGTGATGGGCGGCAGCCTCAACCTGCAAAACTTCGTTTGGGACAAAAAAGCCGGCATCACCAGCAAAGGCAGTGCGCAAAGCCTGCACATCACCGAGTTGCAAAACTTCGTCAAAATCCCCGTCGAACACAACTTGGTACTCGGCGGCGATTGGGATTTGGCGTACAGCCAAAATGCCCGCGGCTACCTCAACATCAACCGCCAAAGCGGCGACATCATCCTGCCGAACAAAGACCCGAAAAAACAGATGTCCTTGGGTTTGAGCGCGCTCGCCCTGCGCACCCGTTTCCAAAACGGCCGCATCGACAGCACGCTTGAAGGCAATACCCGCTTCGGCAGCGTCAACGCCGATTTGGGCATCAGCCAGCAGTTCGGCAACAAAATCGCTAACGCGCCGGTCAGCGGCAAAATCAACCTCAACGTCCCCGACTTGGGCGCAATCAAAACCTTCCTGCCCGCTACCGCGCAAGGCATTACAGGTCGTCTGAACGCCACCGCCACCATAGGCGGGCGCGTCGGTTCGCCCACCATCGCCGCCACCTTGAACGGCACCAGCAACTACGGTACAGCCGAAGGTACGGTCAACATCGGCCAGGGCGCCAGCATGGACACCGCGCCTTTGAGCGGCAAACTCAACCTCAACGTCGCCGACCTCGAAGTCTTCCGCAACTTCCTGCCCGTCGGACAAACCGTCAAAGGTCGTCTGAATGCCGCCGTCAGCCTTGGCGGACGCGTCGGCGATCCCCAGCTTTCCGGTACGCTCAACGGCGAAAACCTCTACTACCGCAACCAAACCCAAGGCCTCATCCTCGACAACGGCGTTTTACGTTCCCATTTGCAGGGACAACGCTGGATTATCGACAGCCTCAAGTTCCACAAAGGCGGTACGCTCGAGCTGAAAGGCTCCGTCAACCTTGCCAACGCCGATCCGGATGTTGACGTAGATGTCGTTTTCGACAAATACGACACCCTCTCCCGTCCGAACCGCCGCCTGCGCCTCTCCGGCAGCGCGAAAGTGCAATACAACCAAGCCAGGGGCTTCATCCTCAACGGCACATTGGGCAGTGATTACGGTATGTTCGGTTCGCAAAAATCCTCCATGCCCTCGTTGGACGACGATGTCGTCGTGTTGGGCGAAGAGAAAAAACAAACCGCCGCCGTGACGCCCATCAGCCTCAACCTCACGCTCAACCTCAACGACAACATCCGTTTCGTCGGTTATGGTGCAGACATCACCATAGGCGGCAAGCTGACCATCACTTCCCGCCCGGGCGAAGCCATCCAAGGCGTCGGTACGGTTAAAGTCGTTAAAGGCCGTTACAAAGCCTACGGTCAAGACCTCGACATCACCAAAGGTACGGTTTCTTTCGTCGGCCCGCTCAACAACCCCAACCTGAACATTCGCGCCGAACGCCGCCTTTCCCCCGTCGGGGCGGGCGTCGAAGTCCTCGGCAGCCTCTCCAATCCGCGCGTGACCCTCGTTGCCAAAGAGGCGATGAGCGAAAAAGACAAGCTCTCTTGGCTCATCCTCAACCGCGCCAGCAGCGGCAGCGACGGCGACAATGCCGCCCTTTCCGCAGCGGCAGGCGCGCTCCTTGCCGGACAAGTCAACGACAGGCTCGGACTGGTGGACGATTTGGGCATCACCAGCCAACGCAGCCGCAACGCCCAAACCGGCGAACTCAACCCCGCCGAACAAGTGCTGACCGTCGGCAAGCAGTTCACCAACAACCTCTACGCGGGTTACGAATACGGTCTTTCCAGTGCCGAACAGTCGGTCAAGCTCGTGTACCAGCTCACCCGCGCCATCCAAGCCGTTGCCCGCGTCGGCAGCCGTTCATACGGCGGCGAGTTGAAATACACCATCCGTTTCGACAGGCTCTTCCATTCGGATTACGAAAACGACCGCAAAATCGAAGAAGCGGAAAAACAAAAAGCCGAGCAAACGCAATAACGCCGACGGAAAGGAAAAGGTCGTCTGAAAACCACACTTTAGGGTTTTCAGACGACCTTTTTCATGTGCGGCAATCTCGTTCCTTTTTCTTGAGGACAGATAGGCAGGTCGGTCATATCCGTTTCGCAGGTGCGCTATCGGACAGGTTTTCAGACGACCCCATAGCCTCCGTCCCGCTCCAAAATCCTGTTAGAATACCGTTTCATTTCATTCATAATAATCAAACCATTCCCATTTAAAGCCGCGCCCAATACGATGAAACTCCCGCCGCTCAAACCCCTCATCATCACCTCGCTGCCCGTCTTCGCCAGCGTCTTTATCGCCGCAACCCTCGTCTGGCGGTTTGGCACGCCCAAGCTCGCCATGCCCTTCGTGCTCGGCATCATCGCGGGCGGCCTCGTCGATTTGGACAACCGCCTGACAGGTCGTCTGAAAAACATCATCATCACCGTCGCCCTGTTCACCCTCTCGTCGCTCGTCGCCCAAAGCACGCTCGGCACCGGCCTGCCCTTCATCCTCGCCATGACCCTGATGACGTTCGGCTTTACCATTTTGGGCGCGGTCGGACTGAAATACCGTACCTTCGCGTTCGGCGCACTTGCCGTCGCCACCTACACCACGCTCACCTACACCCCCGAAACCTTCTGGCTGACCAATCCCGTCATGATTCTGCTCGGGACCGTGTTATACAGCACCTGCACGCTCGTTTTCCAAATCATCCTCCCACACCGCCCCGTCCAAGAAAGCGTCGCCAACGCCTACGAAGCGCTCGGCGGATATTTTGACGCCAAAGCCGACTTTTTCGATCCCGACGAAGCCGCCTGGCTCGGCAACCGCCAAATCGACCTCGCCATGAGCAACACCGGCGTCATCACTGCCTTCAACCAATGCCGCGCCGCCCTGTTTTACCGCCTGCGCGGCAAACACCGCCACCCGCGCACCGCCAAAATGCTGCGCTACTACTTCACCGCCCAAGACATACACGAACGCGTCAGCTCCGCCCACGCCGACTATACCGAGCTGACCGACACCCTCAAAAACACCGACCTCATCTTCCGCATCCGCCGCCTGCTCGAAATGCAGGGGCAGGCGTGCCGCAACGTTGCCGCCGCCCTGAGGAACGGCAAAGACTACACATACAGCAAACGCCTCGGACGCGCGATGGAAGGCTGCCGCCAATCCCTCGCCCACTACACCGACGACCACCCCGAAAGCCGCAACATCCACCACATCCGCCGCCTGCTCGACAACCTCGGCAGCGTCGACCACCAGCTGCGCCAACTCCAACACAGCGATTCCCCCGCCGAAAACGAAAACAGCAGCGACACCCGCATCGCCGCCCTCGAAAACAGCAGCCTGAAAAACGTCTGGCAGACCGTCCGCAGCCAGCTCAACTTCGAGTCCGGCGTTTTCCGCCACGCCACGCGCCTCTCCATCCTCGTTGCCGCCTCCTGCATCATCGTCGAAATCCTCCATCTCAACCTCGGCTACTGGATACTCCTGACCGCCGTTTTCGTCTGCCAACCCAACTACACCGCCACCAAAAGCCGCGTGTACCAACGCATTGCCGGCACCATCCTCGGCGTCATCGTCGGCTCCCTCGTGCCTTATTTCACCCCCTCCGTCGAAACCAAACTCTGGATCGTCATCGCCAGCACCACCCTGTTTTTCATGACCCGAAGCTACAAATACAGCTTCTCCACCTTCTTCATCACCATCCAAGCCCTCACCAGCTTCTCCCTCGCCGGGCTGGACGTCTATGCCGCCATGCCCGTCCGCATCATCGACACCATCGTCGGCTCCGTCCTCGCGTGGGCAGCCGTCACCTACCTCTGGCCGGACTGGCGTTACCTCACCCTCGAAAAAACCGCCGCCCAAACCGTCGGCGGCAACGGCGCCTACCTCAGAAAAATCCTCGACCAGCTCCAATACGGCATCGCCGACGACGTCGAATACCGCACCGTCCGCCGCCAAGCCCACGAGCGCACCGCCACCCTCAGCAGCACCCTCTCCGACATGAGCAGCGAACCCAAAAAATACGGCAACAACCTACAAAGCGGCTTCACCCTCCTCAAAACCAGCTACGCCCTGACCGGCTACATCTCCGCACTCGGCGCATACCGCAGCGAAATGGATGGCGCGTGCAGCCCCGACTTCGTCCGCAAGTTCTACCAAAGCGGCTACCGCATCGCCGACCTGCTCGAACGCCTCCCGCAAACAAGCGAACAAGATTTTCAGACGACCCTCTCCCAAATCCGAACCGACTTGGAAGCCTTACAAACAGAAGCAGGCGACGAACGTCAAAGCCACATCCTCCACCGGCAGCTCACCCTCATCGCCAACCAACTCGACCCCTGCTACCGTAGCCTGCACGACATTGAAGCCAGCCCGCAAGCCGTGTGATATAGTGAATTAACTTTAAACCAGTAGGCGTTGCCTCGCCTTGTCCTGATCTAAATTTAGTCCACTATAATCGGCAGGCAAACGAAAGGTCGTCTGAAAACCCGAAACAAGGTTTTTCAGACGACCTTTTTCAATGAACCAACGCGTTTATTCCCCGCCTTCGGCAATCTGCTTCAAACGATACAAAGCATCCAAGGCTTCGCGGGGGGTGAGGTCGTCGGGGCGGATTTGGTTTAGGGCTTCGGCGAGTGCGTGGTGGGCGGGGTGGTTTTCTTGGCTTGCGGCGGTTTGGGGGGCGATGTCCGCCGTTTCGTTGGGGCTAAACCCGCTGTATTCGTTTTCAGACGACAGGGTGCTGAAGATATCCAACTGCGGGCGGACGGCGGCGGCTTGGGCTTCGAGTTCGTCCAGATGTTTTTGGGCGGCTTTGAGGGCGCGGTTGGGCAGGCCGGCGAGTTTGGCGACGGCGATGCCGTAGCTTTTGCTGGCGGGGCCGGGTTCGATGTGGTGGAGGAAGACGATGTCTTGTCCTTGTTCGAGCGCGGAGAGGTGCATATTGACTGCGGTTGCGTGGGCTTCGGGCAGTTTGGTCAGTTCGAAATAGTGGGTGGCGAAGAGGCTGAAGGATTTGTTTTTTTGTAACAGGTGTTCGGCGATGGCGTGCGCGAGGGCGAGGCCGTCGAAGGTGGAGGTGCCGCGTCCGACTTCGTCCATGAGGACAAGGGATTGGTCGGTGGCGTGGTGGAGGATGTAGGCGGTTTCGCTCATTTCGACCATGAAGGTGGAGCGGTTGGAGGCGAGGTCGTCGGAAGCGCCGATGCGGGTGAAGATTTGGTCGATGGGGCCGATTTGGGCGGCATCGGCGGGGACGAAGCTGCCGGTGTGCGCCATGAGGACGATGTGGGCGACTTGGCGCATGTAGGTGGATTTGCCGCCCATGTTGGGGCCGGTTAAAAGCATGAGGCGGTGTTTGTGGTCGAGGCGGGTGTGGTTGGCGGTGAAGTGGCGCA
>CAUVJL010000072.1:0-13466 GCA_963552075.1 uncultured Neisseria sp. | reverse complement strand
GCCGTACTATCTGTACTGTCTGCGGCTTCGTCGCCTTGTCCTGATTTAAATTTAACCCACTATATTTTCAGGCAGCATTGTATGCTTGTGACAGACTTGAATTTCGGTTATAATCCGACGCTTTCAACCTTGCCTTTTGCTTTCGCATGGCAAAAGGCTGTATTTAATCATCCATAAGGAGATAACATGCGTCATTATGAGATCGTGTTTATCGTTCATCCTGATCAAAGCGAGCAAGTGCCTGCTATGGTTGAGCGTTACAAAACCATGATTACTGAAGCCAGCGGTAAAATCCACCGTTTGGAAGACTGGGGTCGTCGTCAATTGGCTTACCCAATCAACAAAATCCACAAAGCACACTATGTTTTGATGAATATCGAAACTACTCCTGAAGTGGTTGAAGAGTTGGAAACTGCTTTCCGCTTCAATGATGCCGTACTGCGTCACCTGACCATCAAAACAAAACACGCTGTAACTGAAGCTTCTCCAATGCTGGGCGGCGAAAAAGCAAAAAACTTGCTGAACGGTGCGGCTGAAGAAGTTGCAGCAGCCGAATAAGATTGAACAATCTGATTAAGCTTACCGCCCGTATCTTACAGGTTCAGCCTTTGAGATATACGCCGGCAGGAATTCCTGTTTTAGATATTGTGTTGCAACATGAATCTTGGCAGGAAGAAAACGGACAGAAATGTCTGGTCAAATTTGAAATTCCCGCGCGGATTTTAGGTAAGCAGGCTGAGGAATGGCAGTATCGGCAAGATGCCGTCATCGAGTCGGAAGGTTTTTTGGCGCAACGCAGCCAACGCTTCCCCAAGCCGGTACTACGCATACAGAACATTAAAGAATATAAAGGTTAAACGACAATGGCTCGTCAATCATTCAAACGTAGAAAATTCTGCCGCTTTACGGCTGAAAAAATCCAAGAAGTTGATTACAAACAAGTTGATTTGTTGAAAGACTTCATCTCTGAAAACGGCAAAATCATCCCTGCCCGCATTACTGGTACTAAAGCACACTACCAACGTCAGTTGGCTACTGCTGTGAAACGTGCCCGTTTCCTGGCTCTGTTGCCTTACACCGATCAACACAAATAATTTTGGAGTTTAAATCATGCAAATTATTCTGTTAGAGAAAATCGGCGGTTTGGGCAACTTGGGCGACATCGTTACCGTAAAAAACGGTTACGCCCGCAACTTCCTGATTCCTGCCGGCAAAGCCAAACGCGCTACTGAAGCCAATATGAAAGAATTCGAAGCACGCCGTGCCGAATTGGAAGCCAAACAAGCCGAAATCTTGGCCGATGCTAAAGCACGTCAAGAAAAACTGGATGGTCAAACCATCACTATCGCTCAAAAAGCCGGGGTGGACGGTCGTCTGTTCGGTTCCGTTACCAATGCCGACATCGCTGCTGCGATTGTTGCTTCAGGCGTTGAAGCTGCAAAATCCAACGTCCGCCTGCCTAACGGCCCTCTGAAAGCCGTAGGCGAGTACGAAGTTGAAGTGGCTCTGCACACTGACGCTGTTGCTGCGATTACCGTTGCTGTTGTTGCGGCTGCCGAGTAATAGACAGTCTTAAAAGGTCGTCTGAAAGGGAATGGGATGTATATTCCTACCGTCTTTCAGACGACCTTTTTGCATAATTAAGACTGCTTCCTTAGTGACTATAAATCCAGATATGAAAAAACTTATTCCTTCTCTTGCGATATCAACTGCGTTGCTGCTCGTTGCTTGCAATACAACCAAAACAAACGTTGAGTCTGCTAAAACGGTTGAGCCGATCAATCAAAGCAAAAACCAGCGTCCTGCTTTTGATTCTGCTGCGGAATCGGTTGCCAGCAGCGGCTTTAATGCCAATACCAATGTCCGCCAGTTTATCCGTTATGAGGCAGCGAAAAAGCAGTTTACAGAAGCCGAGCTGCAAAACTTTTTCAATGGCGTGGTTTACAAGGGCAATATCATCAATATCATGTACCGCCCGTCAACTTCCCGTCCTTGGTATGAATTCCGCACGGGCAACTCCGGCGCGACGAAATTTAACGGCGGCAAACAGTTTTACGCCGCCAATCGTGCCGTTATCGATGATGTAGCACGCAAATACGGCGTACCTGCCGAGCTGATTGTGGCGATTATCGGCATTGAAACCAACTACGGTAAAAACACGGGCAGCTTCCGTGTCGCCGATGCTTTGAGTACCTTGGGTTTTGATTACCCGCGCCGCGCCGAATTTTTCCAAAACGAGCTGATTGAGCTTTTGCTGATGGCGAAAGAAGAAAAAGAGAACGTTTTTGACTTCAAAGGCAGCTATGCGGGTGCAATGGGTATGCCGCAATTCATGCCTTCGAGCTATCGCAAATGGGCGGTCGATTATGATGGCGACGGACACCGCGATATTTGGAACAATATCGGCGACGTTGCCGCTTCTGTTGCCAATTATATGAAGCAACACGGCTGGAAAACAGGCGGCAAAATGATTGTTCCCGTCAATCTGACGATTACGCCCGATTTAAAAGCCATCATTGATGAAAAAACCGCATTGAATCGTACCGTTGCGGATTTCAAAGCAATGGGTGTGGTTCCGCAAAAAGCGGTTGCCGACAACGAGAAAGCCGTTTTATTCAGCTTGGAAACCAGTCCGGGCGTATTTGAATATTATCTCGGTCTGAATAATTTCTATACAGTTTGGCAGTATAACAACAGCCGGATGTATGTTACCGCCGTGCGCGACATTGCGAATGCAATCAACAACAACGGTTTGTAATGTTTAAAAACCACCTTCTCCAAGGTGGTTTTTTATTTGAGAGCCTGAAACAAATTTACTCCAAATTCAAGCAATCAAACGGATTTTCATGCCGTAACGCTTTTTGCCATGTCCCGATACAAACTGCCCACCGCGCGCAGGCGATAAAAATGCGTTGCCTTCGGCGGTAGGCTCGGCGCAGGTGTATTGTCCGTTGCGGTCGCTCCAAAGCGCGTAAACGGGCAGGTTTTGCGTTCGGATGTCGAGTTTCAGTCCGTCAAACGCAACATGTGTATCCGACGGTGAAGCGACAAATTCCGTGTGTGCGATATAGTCGGCATCGTAGGGCGCGCCGTTGAAATCGAATTGGGTGCCGACGGCGGGGAAATAGGGATGGAAACCGGGCGAAGTGCGTACGGGTGCGTTGCCGTAATTGCAGACGGTCAGCGTGGCGACTGCTTCGTTTTCGTTCGGCAGGCTGTAATCCAGCAGCCATTCGACGTTTTCGTAGCCCTTTGCCGTACTGATCAATCTCAAGCCGACATCCGATTCGTTTTGATAGCGGATTTGCCAAGTAGAGGTTCTGCCGAAACCGTGTTGTGCCAAATGGTTTTTACCGTCCGGTCCGAACTGCGGCAGGCAGACGTGCATCCCGCCGCGTAATTTTGTATCAGTACCGACTTGGACGCTGGTTTTCGGGAATAACACTTCTCGACCGTGTAAAACCAAATTATCCACATATGCGCCCAGGGTGTTTATCTGCATGGATGCGGAATGATTGCGTAAGATGATTTCAGACATAGTGATTTGTTCTTCAAGATATTTTAGATTTTGTAATATTCTAACGATTATACACGCGCCTTTCCCGATATGCAGACAGAAAATCCTTAATAAAAATCAAAAAAATGCTAAAATACCCGTCATCTTCCAAGGTCGTCTGAAAGGCGTTCAACCACTTTTCAGACGACCTTCCGATTTATTTCCAGCAGAGAAAACCTTATGGCTTATCAAGTTCTTGCCCGTAAATGGCGTCCGAAAACCTTTGCCGATTTAGTCGGTCAGGAACACGTCGTCAAAGCCTTGCGCAACGCGCTGGACGAAGGCCGCCTGCACCATGCCTACCTGTTGACCGGTACGCGCGGGGTGGGGAAAACCACCATCGCCCGTATTCTGGCGAAAAGCCTGAACTGCGAAAACGCGCAACACGGCGAGCCTTGCGGCGTGTGCCAAAGCTGTACGCAAATCGACACCGGACGCTACGTTGACCTGCTGGAAATCGACGCAGCTTCCAATACCGGCATCGACAACATCCGCGAAGTATTGGAAAACGCCCAATACGCGCCGACCGCCGGCAAATACAAAGTCTATATCATCGACGAAGTGCATATGCTCTCCAAAAGTGCGTTCAACGCCATGCTGAAAACGCTGGAAGAGCCGCCCGAACACGTCAAATTCATCCTTGCCACCACCGATCCGCACAAAGTCCCCATTACCGTTTTGAGCCGCTGCCTGCAATTTGTCTTGCGCAACATGACTTCGCAACAGGTTGCCGACCACCTTGCCCATGTTTTAAACAACGAAAACATCGCCTACGAACCTGCCGCCCTGCAACTCTTGGGCCGTGCCGCCGCAGGCTCGATGCGCGATGCCCTGAGCCTGCTCGACCAAGCCATCGCCATGGGTTCGGGCAGCGTTGCCGAACAAGACGTCCGCCAAATGATTGGCGCGGTGGACAAGCAATACCTGTACGAACTGCTGGCGGGTATCGTCAACCAAGACGGCGAAGCCCTGCTGGCGAAAGCGCAGGAAATGGCGGCGCGCGCCATCGGCTTTGACAGCGCGTTGGGCGAACTTGCCATGCTGTTGCAACGCCTCGCCTTGATACAGGCGGTTCCTTCCGCTTTGGCAAACGACGACCCTGAGCGCGAAACCCTGCTGCAACTGAGCCAGGCACTCAGCGGAGAACAAATCCAGCTTTATTATCAATGCACTATCCACGGCAAACAGGATTTGAGCCTTGCGCCCGACGAATACGCCGGCTTCGTCATGACCCTGCTGCGTATGCTTGCGTTTGCGCCGCTGGCGGCGGATGCGCACGACGTTGGCGGACATATCGAAAATACCGAGCTGCATTCTGCTGAAACGGGTGTCCATACCGCAAAAAAGCCTTTACGACTTCCCCAGTCTGAAACCGCCAAACCGCCCGTTCAGACGACCCCTGCGCCTGCCACGTCGTCTGAAAACAAGGTTGCCGAACCGGTTTCGACTCAAGGAAACAACGACGTTCCACCTTGGGAAGACGCGCCGAGCGATGTGGAAACCGTATCGGACACGCCTGCGCAAACGGCGGATGCAAACGTTCAGACGACCTCTGAAGCAGCAGAGACAAACACTCCGTCCGCAAACGAAGCAGAAACGCCGTTTCAGACGACCCCTCAAGCCGAAACGTCGTCTGAAAATCAAGTTTCCGATAACGAGGCAGCAAACAACGAAGCCGACGTTTCCTTGCCTGAGACGTCGTCTGAAAACCCCATTCAGATGACCCCGATTGAAGAAGCCGTGGACGCAGAAGCATTTGCGCATGAAGCCCCCGTAGCGCCTTTCTACGATTACGGTGCGCCCGATCATGACTACCCTGTAGAAGACAGCGCGGAAATGCCCCCGCCGCCGGATTGGGAACACGCCGTCCCTGCCGATACGGCAGAATCGGAAGCCGAAGAAGACCACGACGACGAAGAAGGCACGCAGTTCGCCCCGTTGCCCGAGTTTTCCACCGAAAATTGGGCGGCAATCGTCCGACATTTCGCTCGCAAGCTCGGCGCCGCGCAAATGCTGGCGCAACACGCCGCATGGACGAACTACGACGCAGGCAGCCATCTGATGATGCTGTCGATGACCGACGAAGCCCGCGCGACCGCCAACAAAGAGCGGCTCGACAAAATCAAAAACACGCTTGCCGAAGCCTACGGTCTGCCATTGAAATTGCAAACCGAACCGTGGCGCGACGATGCGGGCTGGGAAACCCCGACCATGCGCCGCCAACGCCTCCAACTTGAAGGCAGGCAACAGGCACAGGATTTGCTCGAAGCCGACGAAACCGCGCGTCAGGTTTTAAAAGTTTTCGAAGCCCAATGGCAGCCCGATTCTTTGGAACTGGCGGATCAGGCGGAATAACGGCATCGAGAATTTCCGTTTCCCTTCGGATACATAAACATTCAGGTCGTCTGAAAACCATCAACCCGCTTTCAGACGACCCTTCACACCAAACGCTATAAACCCATAACCTTAACGATTCAACCACAGGAGTTTTAAATATGTTCGGAAAAGCCGGATTAGGCGGCCTGATGAAACAGGCGCAGCAAATGCAGGAAAACATGAAAAAAGCGCAAGCGAAACTTGCCGAGACCGAAGTAGAAGGCGAAGCAGGCAACGGCTTGGTTAAAGTCGTGATGACCTGTTCCCACGTTGTCCGCAAACTCGAAATCAGCCCCGACCTGATTCAAGAAGCCGCAGACGACAAAGAAATGCTCGAAGATTTGGTGCTTGCCGCCATCAACGCCGCTTCTGAAAAAGCCGAAGAAACCACCAATAAAACCATGGGTGCATTCACCCAAGGCCTGCCCGCAGGCATGGGCGATTTCTTCCGCTAAACCCGCGCCGCAAAGCAAAAAAGGTCGTCTGAAACGCCGAAAAGCAGTTCAGACGACCTTCGGATTATTTGTTGGGCGGATTGAAATAAACAAACCGGCAGGCATATTGAATGCGTCATTGCATTCAAACCCGCTCAATCAATATTAAAAACCAACCGACACACCAAACAAAATGAAACCGTCCCTTCCCATCCGCTCACTTCTTCTAAGCTGTATGCTCGCCGCAGCAAGCGCAAACAGCCTTGCCGCCGAAACCGTCATCACTTCTCCGGACAAACAGTTCAGCGTCAGAAAAGTCTGCAACCATAAAACTCAAGAATGCTCTTTCTTTGCAGGCAAAAAAGCCATCGAAAAAAATCTTCCCGAAGACAGGACAAGCTATAAATGGCTTGGCAATACCCTTGCATTGAAAGTCAGTCTTGGATCGTATGATTCCTACACCACCTTCGCCGACCGTACTCACAAGCCTCATACGCTTTCTTCCGTTATCGCCACCGACAGCAAAACGCAATGCGCCGTGACCGCAGATAATAAAGGCGTGTCTTTCTACTCAATCTTCCGCGAAAAACCGGTTAAATTCATTTCCGCAAAAGACAAAAAGTTCGGCTTCATCCAAGATGTCGCCACGCTGGAATCCGTCGTCGAAGCAGAATTCAAAGGCAAAAAAGTCCGCATGACCTATATGAACAAAGCCGAACGAGATGTCTCGGTCGTTTTGGACAATCCGTGTGTGAAATAATGTGCCAAATTTGATGGACAAGGTCGTCTGAAAAGATGCTGCCCATTCAAAAATAAAACAGCCCGAAACCTGATTGACAAAAGGTTTCGGGCTGTTTGCGCCTGATTGGTAAGCCGAAGCGGGACAGGTCAGTTTGGCGTATTACACATCTTAGCGTTTGGGTGAAAGCTGATCCACCAAGCCGCCGTCGGCAAAATATTTCTTCATGATTTCCGGCCATGTGCCGAATTTTTCATTCGGATTGAACGTTTCGATATCCGGGAAATCAGCTTTGTGTGCGGCGAGGACTTCGCTGTCGCGCGGACGCAGATAAAGTTTGGCGGCAAGCTCTTGGGCAGGTTTGCTCCAGAGGTAGGACAGATATTCCTGCGCTGCCTGTTGCGTGCCTTTTTTATCCGCCACGCTGTCTACGACGGCAACCGGCGTTTCCGACAAAATCGTGTAGCTTGGGTAAACAATCTCAAATTGATCTTGAGTCAGTTTTTTGCTGACATGGTTTGCCTCGTTTTCAAAAGTAATCAAAACATCGCCGATATTGCGCTGGCTGAACGTCGTCGTTGCCGCTCTGCCGCCGCTTTCAAAGACCGGCGTATTTTTCAGCAGGGCAGCGACAAATTCCTTGGTTTTGCCTTCATCTCCGCCAAACGCCTTCAAACCGTAGCCGTATGCGCCCAAAAAAGCATAGCGACCGTTGCCCGTGGTTTTCGGGTTGGCGAGTACGATTTTTACCCCGTCTTTGGTCAAATCGTTCCAATCCTTGATTTGCTTTGGATTGCCTTTGCGGACGAGGAAAACCGTCGTGCTGGTGTAAGGCACGGCTTGGTCGGGCAGGCGTTTTGCCCAGTCGGATTTGACCAAGCCTTTTTGTTCGAGCAGCTCGATGTCGGAAGTCTGGTTCATGGTTACCACGTCCGCCGCCAAACCGTTCGCCACAGATAAAGCCTGCTTGCTGGAGCCGCCGTGAGACTGCTGGATTTCAATCGTCTCGCCATTATGTTTCGATTGATATTCTTTCACAAACAAAGGGTTATATTCTTTATAAAAATCCCGAGCCACATCATAAGAAACATTTAAAAGCGTAATGCCCTTGCCGTTCGCCGCCGGCGCAGCCGCCTTGTCGGCAGCCTGTTCGGACTTGGGCGAGCAGGCGGAAAGGGCAATGGCGGCAGCCAGCAACAGTATGCGGATATTCATTCGATACTCCTGAAAAATTCGGAAAATAATTCGCCCGATTCATCGCCGATAAGGACGCGAAATACAAAACATAAACGGGCAGCGATTGAAAAGCACTTTATCTTGAAAGAATAAAAAGCGGAAATAATGTTTGCTTCGGCAGATATCAGTTTTGGTTATAAGGTCGTCTGAAAAGCAGGCTTCATTTTCAGACGACCTCCGCCGAGACGGAATCTTGTTTTGATTATAGTGGATTAACTTTAAACCAGTACGGCGTTACCTCGCCTTGTCCTGATTTAAATTTAATCCACTATATCCGGCGAAAACGTAAAAAAGGTCGTCTGAAAACGGATTCCGGTTCATATAGAACTGAATCAGCCGTTTTCAGACGACCTTTTCGCAAGCAATCACAAAACCGCGTCGTATCCGCCGTCTTCCACAGCGTCAATCAACGCCGCCGCATTGGTTTTAGCCGGGTCGAATTCAATAACGGCATTTTTGTTTTCCAAACTGACTTCGGCTTTGGCTACGCCGTCGATGCCGGTCAAAATGCGGGTAACACTTTTGACGCAACCGCCGCAAGTCATCCCGTCGATATGAAGCGTGAGGGTTTCCATAGGGTTTCCTTTCTGTGGGCAAATATCGTGAAATCCGACAAAACAGCCGCAACATCGGCGCGGCAGCGTTCAATGCGAACGACGCGCCCAAATGTCGAAACACAAATGCTTGTAGGATTTCATCCTAGATTGTAGAAAATATCCAAGACCGTACTGTAAACCCTCAAGAGGCAAAGTCAAGCGGGTCGTCTGAAAAGGGAATGGTAAACAGATGTTTAGATAGACGGATTGTGACGGAAAAAATAAAGAATTGAAAATTAAGTATTGTTAAAGTGATGTAATGATAGGGATTTTACTGTTTGGGCTGTTAGGAAGTTAAGATGGATTTGTACATGGTGATATGTGTTGTGATTTTAACTCAAAATAACAAAAAAATGTTATTATTATATTTTCTTAATTTAAGAGGATAGAGGTATGTCGGTTGATATTTTTAAACCAGAAAACTTAAGTATTGAAGAGGTATTTATCAATACGGATTCTTACTATCAAATGCCTGAATATCAAAGACCTTATTCTTGGGATAAGGAAAGGGTGGAACAATTATGGTTTGATCTCGTTGAATCTTATAATAATCATATTGAAGATCCTACAGTAGATTCAAATTATTTTTTAGGATCATTGGTTGTAGTTAAAAATGGGCAGGGATATGATGTTGTCGATGGTCAGCAAAGAATGACTACATTGACCATTTTATTCTGTGTATTAAGGGATTTAGACAAAATTAATTTGTCTGAGATTCGAATGACTAAAGTAAAACATAGCATTAAAGATATGTTTGCAGGGAGAGAAAGGCTAAAATTAACAACCCAATTGAATAATCAGGCAGTTTTTGAAACAAGCATAATAAATAAAATTGATTTTCAATCTTCAAAGAAAAAAATTGAAGAAAATCGTTTTTTGCAAACAGCCTTTTATTTCAAAAATCTTATAGAGGATTCTCAGAATCCAGAATCAGAGAATTATATTGAAAACCTATCAGGTTTTATTGAATATTTGTTTGAAAAAACGACATTAATACGTGTCGTTTGTTACGATGAAAGTTTTGCAATTAAATTATTTACGGTTCTTAATGATAGGGGGCTTGATCTGTCTTCTTCTGATATTATCAAGGCATATTTATTGCAAAAGTTAAATGAAGAAAGACGTTCATCTTTTATAGAGGTTTGGAAGCGTATAGAGACTATTTGCAAGCAGGCTGGGGAATCACTACAAATGGTCTTGAGTTTGTATTTATATTATTTAAAATCAGGTAATCCAAAGAAAACCTTACATGAAGAGCTCAAGTTAGAATTAAAAGATAAAGAACCAATGGAAATTGTTTTATTCATTGAAGAGTTTGCAGAGAATTTGAGTGAAATAAATGATGATTATAAGGATAAAGATATTTCCAAGTTAAGATACCTACCTCAATCAATATATTGGAAAACGATCCTGTTAGCTGCAAAACAAGTAAACTATCCATTTTATCAAGAGTTAAAAGATTTGTTGGTAAGATATTATTATCAAAGCTGGATAGCAGATGGAACTTCTAATAGAGTTAAGCAAACTTCTTTTAAAATATTAAAGATGGTAAAGGATAAAAAACATATTTATGATATTAAAACTGAGATTGTTAATAATTTAAATATCTATGAAAGTTATTTAAATTCATTAGATAGGAGTAATGTTTATAACTTTAAGTGGCATAAGCCATTATTATTATCAATTGAATATAATCAACAAGATAGCTATCAATTTATAGAAATAAATAAAGATTTGCATACGGAGCATATTTTCCCTCAAGAGTGGAGAAGTGATAATCTTAATTGGAAAGAGAGTTTTTCAGAGGATGATGAAAAAGAATATTTAAATAGCTTGGGTAATTTAACCTTATTAACAGGTAAAAAGAATATTTGTGCAAGTAATAGAAATTATTTAAATAAGAAAGAAATTTATAACGGCAATAATGGTAAAGGTTTGGATGGAAAGTCATCTTTTGAAATTACAAAAAAAATTATGGAAGATGCTCCAAATGAGTGGAATGTGGAGGAAATAATAAAACGTAAAAAATGGTTGGTTAGTCAAGCTAAAGAAATTTTTGATATTAAATAGGGGTACGTGTAGTTTGGGCGAGCGGCAAGCATAATCCGACAAAACACCGAAACTTCAAACCAAAGGTCGTCTGAAAACAAGCGTAAAGCATTTTCAGACGACTTTTTTATGGGAGGCGGTGTGTTTTTGGGGTTTCGTTCGAGGATGGTTTCAGGGTGGTTTGCCGAATTATATTGAAACTCAAAGGCCGCGCTTGAATAGGTTTATCTGCTGAATCGGGTGTCTTCGGGTTGGATTGTGTTTGGGAACGGGTATGCGGGTTTGTACGGACGGGCTGTTTGATTCGTTTGGTCAGATTTTGGCTTCCAACATCGGTTTTAGGGCTTCCCAAGCCTGCGGCAGTTCTGTGAAGCCGTCGGATGCCATCAGGTGCCCGCCTTGGGCGATGTGGGTGACGGGGCTTTTGAGTTTGTCCGCCATGTCCAGGGTCAGTTCGGGCGGGACGTGGGTGTCGTCGTCGGAGACGATGCAGTGTTTGGGCATTTGGATTTTGCGCAGGATGTCGAATTCGGGTGCGGCGCCTTTGATGTAGGCGTCAAGGGCGGGCAGCGGGGGCAGGGGGTCGGCGAATCCCGCCGCCAGTACCAAGCCGCCGATTTTTTCGGGTTGCTGGCGGCTGAGGAAGTGCAGAAGGGTGATGCAGCCTAGGCTGTGTCCGACTAAGAAGGTGTTTTCGTCGGGCTTGCCGATGACTTGGTCGAGGGCGAACTGCCACGAGGAAACCGTCGGCCGTTCGGGATTGGGCATCGCCAGCGAGTCGGCTTGGAAGCCTGCGGCGCGGACTTGTGCCGAGAGCCAGTCAAACCAGTTGCCGTGCGGATTGCCTTCAAAACCGTGTACGATAAAGACGCGTCGGGGCATATCGATTACTCCTTTTCAGACGACCTGTCGGGTGTGTCGGTTTACTTATTATAACACTCATTGTTTGTTTCAGTTTTATCGTTATCCTGCGTATGGCGGGTAAACGGGAATCGGGATGGGTGGTCAAGTTGAAGGTGGAAAGGGCAATGGCGCGGATTTGGTGTCGGAATCAAACGCTCACTTTGGGCTTGGGTGCGGGGCATTGTTTGGTTAAAGTTCATGTGTGATGCAAATAGTTTTTTTAGATTTGTATCAATAAAAGGTCGTCTGAAATCGGTTTCAGACGACCTTGGGCAGGGAAACATTCAGATATATAGTGGATTAAATTTAAATCAGGACAAGGCGACGAAGCCGCAGACAGTACAGATAGTACGGCAAGGCGAGGTAACGCCGTCCTGGTTTAAAGTTAATCCACTATAAATATTGTGAATGCCGCGGGTTTGGTCGGATTGCTCCGCTTAAAAATAACCCGCCTTTTTGCGTTCTTCCATCGCTGCTTCGGACACGCGGTCGTCCATGCGCGTGGCGCTGCGCTCGGAGATGGTTGCCGCCGCGGTTTCGGCGATGATGTCTTCGGGCGTGGCGGCGGTGCTGGCTACGGGGCAGGTGCAGGAAATGTCGCCGACGGTGCGGAAGCGCACGTCGCGGATTTGGGAAACCTCGCCTTCGCGTTTCGGCGTCAGCGGGGTAACGGGGACGAGCAGCCCGCCGCGTTCGACGACCTCGCGTTTGTGGCTGTAATAAATCGGCGGCAGCGCGAGGTTTTCGCGGGCGATGTATTGCCAAATGTCGAGTTCCGTCCAGTTTGAAATGGGGAACACGCGCATGTTTTCGCCGCTAAAGAGCCGCGTATTGTAGAGCGACCAGAGTTCGGGACGCTGGCTTTTCGGGTCCCATTGTCCGAATTCGTCGCGGAACGAGAAAATCCGCTCTTTCGCCCGCGCTTTTTCCTCATCGCGCCGCGCGCCGCCCATCAGCGCGTCAAAGCTTTGTTCTTCAATGGTTTCCACCAGCGTAACCGCCTGCGCGGCGTTGCGCGAATCGGTTTCGCGGCGCAGGACAACCGTGCCTTTTTTGATGGAATCTTCGACGCTGCCGACCACCAGTTGCACGCCCGTGCGCGCCACAGTTTCATCGCGGAACTGAATCACTTCGGGGTAATTGTGCCCCGTATCGACGTGCAGCAGCTTGAATGGTAGTTTGAGCGGGCGGCCTTCGAGTTTGAACGCTTTGACTGCCAGCGCCAGCAAAACGACGGAATCCTTGCCGCCGGAAAACAGCAGCGCGGGATTTTTCGCCTCGGCGACGACTTCGCGGATGATGTAGATGGATTCGGCTTCGAGCCAGTCTAAGTGGTGGTTTTGAATAGACATATTGTTCTCTTTAGCAAAACTCGGATAGGCGGTACTCTAAAGAGGTCGTCTGAAAAACGGAAAGAATGGTTTGTTTGAAGCAAAGATGATTTCGTTATATTGGCGGGGTCGTCTGAAAAGGGATTGGCGTTTTCAGACGACCTTTTTGCCGCGCGGCAACGGAAACGGCACATATAGTGGATTAACTTTAAACCAGTACGGCGTTGCCTCGCCTTAGCTCAAAGA
>CAUVJL010000071.1:0-13476 GCA_963552075.1 uncultured Neisseria sp. | reverse complement strand
CGCACACCGCGTCCGAATACGAAAACCGCAACCTGCTCGAATGCAGCCTCGCCGTCGCCCAAGCCGCATACGCAAGGCGGCAAAACATCGGCGCGCATTTCAATACCGATTTGGCAGGGTGTGTCGATTGGAAAAAACAGGCGGCAGGTTGATGATGGATGCCTCCGTATAAAAGATAAAAGGTCGTCTGAAAACTGATTTTCAGACGACCTTTTGGCTGCCTATTCCCGCCCGCCCATCTTTTTCCGATACCATGCCAGCTTCCGTTCTAAAAACGCCCAATGCGCGTCCAATTCCTGCCGTTTGCGTTCCAAAGCCGCCTGATGTTCCTGCAAAATCCGGTAACGTTCGGGGATGGTTTCATCGCCCAAATGCCGCAGCCGCGCGTATTCCTTGATTTGTGCCAGCGGCACGCCCATGTATTTCAGCCGAAGGATGAAGCCCACCCATTCCAAATCGCGCACACCGTATTCGCGGTAACCGTTGGTGTTGCGTTCGGGGCGCAGCAGCCCTTCCTGCTCGTAGTAGCGCAACGTGGCGGCGGATAAGCCCGTTTGCGCGGCAAATTCCTTGGTCTGCATCCAATCTCCTTGCTATAAAGTGTGCTTGATAGTTTAACCTGCCCGCGTAATTTTGCAAATTTGAGTATGGAGACGAAAAATGTTGAATCATCAGGATTTAATGGCACGCGGCTTGGCGAAGCTGAACGAAATCGACGGCGAGCAGGGCGACAAGGTAATGCAGGCGTTGGCGGATATTTCGCCTGATTTGGGCAAATATATCATCGGTTTCGCATTCGGCGAGATTTACCAACGTCCGCAGCTTGATGTGCGGCAGCGCGAGCTGGTAACGCTGGCGGCTCTGGCAGCGCAGGGCGGCTGTGAAAACCAGTTACGCGTGCATATCCACGCTTCGCTGAACGTGGGGCTGACGCGCGATGAAATTGTGGAGGCGTTTATCCACTGTATTCCGTATTTGGGTTTTCCGAAGGTGCTGAATGCGGTGTTTGTGGCGAAGGAGGTGTTTGCGGCGGCAGAGTGATGCAGGCTGCCTGAAACCTAAAGGTTACCTGAAAGGGAGTTTCTGCGAAGCTAAAGCACAGCCTGCACTTTGGAAATTGAAGTGCAGGCTGCATCAAATAACCGAAAGGTCGTCTGAAAAGCTACCTGAAAATGCGGGAAAACAAAACTATCCCCGCCCTGAAGTAATCACCGCGTGCTCGCGGAACACGCGCCATTTGCCGTCGTTGCCGATACGCAGCATCAAGGTAAACACGATTTCCTGCTCGCCCGCGCCGTAGCCCAAATCCATGCGGCGGGTGGCGGTAACGAAGCCTGTGCCGCCCTGCACTTCGGCGATGTTGAAATGAATGGACGTGTTAATCGGCGGCGCGCCCGCATCGCGGCGTTCGCGGAAAAACGCCATGTTCTGTTCGTAGTCAAACGACAGCACATTGCCGTCCGGCTGGACGATAAAGATGTGCAAATCAGACTCGTAGCAACCTGCCAATTCGTCCAAACGGTAATGGCAGCCTGCATCGCTCAAAGTGCGGACGGCGTTCATCAAATCTTGGTTCAAGGTCATTTTTTGCTCCTGTTGTGGTGTGAAAACAGGATTATCGGCGGTTTTTTATTGACGATAAATCCGTCAATCTACAAAACACTTCTGCTAAAATCACAGCAATTTTTTCATCTTTACTCTTTAATAGAAAATGACCACATCAGTAATGAAACGATTCTTGGCAAAATCTGAAGAATTTTGCAATGCCATGTTTAGAGAAATAAAAAAGATACCGTGTACGGATGAAACAGAGCCTCGCATATCGGCCACATTGATTATGGCGGATATCTCTTCAGAGCATCACTCTGCCATCCTTACGCTGGCAAGAAATGGAAACTTTATATCTTCAACCAGTTTGTTACGGTTGCAGTACGAAGCATTATTGCGTGCGTATTGGTTATATTGGTATGCGAAAGACGAACGTGTCGATGCCTTACATCAACCGATTTCTGAACAGAATGTTAAGAAAATAGAGAATTGGATGCCTAATATTACGGAAATGCTGGCAGATTTGAATAAAACCGTTGACGCAGGAAAATTACCGAAAAAAGCAGTTCAGTTATTTCAAGAATTTAGAGAACGGCACATTAAGCCGACCAATTCATTCATACATGGTGGAATGCACGCTTTCAATCGGCAGCGGGATGGTTATATTGAACCCATGCTCATTCAAATTGTACAAAACTCTAATGGAATTCAGACATTAAATGCAATGTTGCAGGGAACAATGTGTGATGGAGGTGGGTTATCTTTATTTCCTATTGTCCAAATGCAGTATCTATATATGGATTGTTTACCTATGGATTTAGATAAAATTATTCAAGAATTTTACAGCAAGGAAGTAACATCGTTATAGATTGCCGCCAATATAACTAAACATTTTAAATTTAAAAATCAAAAAATAATGCAAACCCATTCAGATGACCTTCGCTTTTTCGTTGCCGTGGTGGAAAACGGTGGCTTTACCCGCGCGGCGGCAGTGCTGGAAACTGACAATTCCGCCGTCAGCCGCAGCGTGAAGCGGCTGGAAGCCAAGCTCGGCGTTACCCTGCTCAATCGCACCACGCGCCAAATCAGCACTACCGAAGAAGGCGCGCAGTATTTCCGCCGCGCCAAAAAGATTCTGGAAGACATGGCGCAGGCGGAAGCGGAAATCCGCGCGGCAAGCGGTGTGCCGCAGGGTTTGCTGCGTGTCGATGCCGCCACCGCGCTGGTGTTGAACCGCCTTGTACCACTCATCGGGGCGTTTTGCCGCCGTTATCCGCAGGTAGATGTGTCGCTGACCTCGTCTGAAAACCGCATCGACCTGATTGAACGCAGGGTCGATGTCGCCATCCGCGCGGGGCGGCTGGACGATTCGTCCCTGCGCGTGCGCCCCCTGTTCGACAGCTACCGCAAAGTGGTCGCCGCGCCCGATTATCTGGCGCAACATGGTACGCCGCAAAATCCGTCCGAATTGGAACGGTACTGCTGCCTGGGTTATTGCGAGCCGAGCGTGCTGAACGTGTGGGACATTGCCTGCGACGACGGACAGGCATACACCGCCCGCCCGAAACTATGCGCCGACAGTTGCGAGACGGTCAAACGGCTCTGCCTGTCCGGGCAAGGCATCGCCAGCCTACCCGATTTCACGGTGGACGCGGATTTGGCAGCAGGACGGCTGACGGAACTCTTCCCCGACCGCCGACTTGCCGTGCCGACCCCGTTCAACGCTGTCTATTACGCAGGACGTGCCGTCAGCCCGAAAATCCGGGCGTTTGTGAATTTTTTGGCGGAAGAGTGGGGGCGGGATACGGTGTTTGAAAACCGTCCAAGGGCTACCTGAAACGCCAAAAGCAGCCTGCACTTTGGAAATTGAAATGCAGGCTTGCTTTGTGCGGTTTGTGTTTTCATGCGGCTTAATGTGCAGGTCGCATGAGGAGGTGGGGGCATGTCTAAAAATTACTTCATACGCCGGGTGCTGCTGTGCAGGCGGTATGTACCGTGTTGCAGCAATTGGCTCAAAAAATGTTCCAGTTCGGCCAAATCGTCTGTGGCATACACGATTTGATAACAGGTATCGCCGCTGGTTTTGTCCGCACTTTCCACGTTTTTCCAGCCGCGCAGCCAGTTTTCGAATTCATCGAAACGAGCGTGCTGCATTTTCATGCTGGTAAAATGACGAGTGCGGGTTTCTTTGAGTATGAAGCCGTCAATCATGACGATCATATCCAGCATTCGGTGCACGTGTTTGGTTAAACCTTGAAACTTCGACGGCAAATGCCACTCGTAATTTTTCTTGCTCAAAGATCGTCTGAAACCACTATTTCAGACGATCTTCTTCCAAATCCAAACAAATCAATCTATTCCATCTATTCCCCCTCCAAATATCATCCGTGCAAGCAACAATCGGTGCAATCGGTTAAAATGGGTCGTCTGAAATTTGTTTGACTGAATTGAGAATACTATGTCCCAACAATACGTCTATTCTATGCTGCGCGTGAGCAAGGTTGTGCCGCCGCAGAAAACCATCATTAAAGATATTTCCCTTTCCTTCTTCCCCGGCGCGAAAATTGGCCTGCTCGGTTTGAACGGCGCGGGCAAGTCCACCGTGCTGCGGATTATGGCGGGTGTGGATAAGGAATTTGAGGGCGAAGCCGTGCCGATGGGCGGCATCAAAATCGGCTATCTGCCGCAAGAGCCGGAGCTTGATCCTGAGAAAACCGTGCGCGAGGAAGTGGAAAGCGGTTTGGGCGAAGTGGCGGCGGCACAAAAACGCTTGGAAGAAGTGTATGCCGAGTACGCCAATCCTGATGCGGATTTTGACGCGCTGGCGGAAGAACAGGGCCGCTTGGAAGCGATTATTGCGGCGGGTTCGTCCACGGGCGGCGGTGCGGAACACGAATTGGAAATCGCCGCCGATGCGCTGCGCCTGCCGGAATGGGATGCCAAAATCGGCAATTTGTCCGGCGGTGAAAAACGCCGCGTTGCTTTGTGTAAACTCCTGTTGAGCAAGCCCGATATGCTGCTGCTGGACGAGCCGACCAACCACTTGGACGCGGAATCGGTGGAATGGCTGGAGCAATTCTTGGTGCGTTTCCCCGGCACAGTCGTTGCGGTAACGCACGACCGCTACTTCTTGGACAACGCCGCCGAATGGATTTTGGAACTCGACCGCGGCCACGGTATTCCTTGGAAAGGCAATTACTCGTCTTGGCTGGAGCAGAAAGAAAAACGCTTGGAAAACGAGGCAAAATCCGAAGCCGCGCGCGTGAAGGCGATGAAGCAGGAATTGGAATGGGTGCGCCAAAATGCCAAAGGTCGCCAAGCCAAGTCTAAAGCGCGTTTGGCGCGTTTTGAGGAAATGAGCAACTACGAATACCAAAAACGCAATGAAACGCAGGAAATCTTCATTCCCGTTGCCGAGCGTTTGGGTAATGAAGTGATTGAATTTGTGAACGTTTCCAAATCGTTCGGTGACAAAGTGTTGATTGACGATTTGAGCTTCAAAGTGCCTGCGGGTGCGATTGTTGGCATCATCGGCCCGAACGGCGCGGGTAAATCGACGCTGTTTAAAATGATTTCGGGCAAAGAGCAGCCCGATTCCGGCGAAGTGAAAATCGGGCAAACCGTGAAAATGAGTCTGATTGACCAAAGCCGCGAAGGTTTGCAAAACGACAAAACCGTGTTCGACAACATCGCCGAAGGCCGCGACATTTTGCAGGTCGGACAGTTTGAAATTCCCGCCCGCCAATATTTGGGTCGTTTCAACTTCAAAGGTAGCGACCAAAGCAAAATCGCGGGGCAGCTTTCCGGCGGCGAACGCGGACGTTTGCACTTGGCGAAAACCTTGTTGAGCGGCGGCAATGTCTTGCTACTGGACGAACCGTCCAACGACCTTGACGTGGAAACCCTGCGCGCGCTGGAAGATGCATTGCTGGAATTTGCCGGCAGCGTAATGGTGATTTCGCACGATCGCTGGTTCCTCGACCGCATCGCCACGCATATTCTGGCGTGCGAAGGCGATTCGAAATGGGTGTTTTTCGACGGCAACTATCAGGAATACGAAGCTGATAAGAAACGCCGTTTGGGCGAAGAGGGCGCGAAACCGAAACGGATTAAATATAAACCGGTAACGCGTTGATAGGAAAATAAGAAAACGTCGTCTGAAAACTTAAAAAGGGTTTTCAGACGACGTTTTTGTTAAGCAGGGATTGTTCGGGCGTTGTTTGTCTAACGGGTTGATTCATAATATATAACGCCTGTTGAAACAAGGAACGGGTCGTCTGAAAACGTGTGATGCTTGTTTTCAGACGACCTTTGGGGATGCGGTCCGTTATTTTTGCTTACGCAGTTGCGGGTGGTTTTTCAGATTGTCCAAGAGGATGTCAATCATGCGCGGTGCGGTTTGGGCAAGATCGAAACTTTTGTCGGACGAGAGCCAACGCCAAATCAGACCGTCCAGCATCGATTTGATGAAGATAACCGCCATGTCGGTATCCAAATCTTCGGATAAGGCATGTTGGGCAATGGATTTGGTCAGGACTTCGGTAATTTTCTCGCGCCAAATCGCTTGATGTTTATCCGCAATGTCGATGACGGCGCGTTCTGCTCGGTGTGTTCGCATTTTAAAAACAGAATGCTGTGGAATTTATAGTGGATGTCGTTGGTTTGCAGGCGCGTGAAAAAGTGCATCAAGGTGCGGCGGAAAAGCGACCATTCTTGTTCATCGCTATCGGCCGCGTCCTGATGCATACAGTTTTCGGTGTCGTCGCAAATGCGCTGGAAGAGGGCGTCGAACAAGTCTTCTTTGTTTTTGAAATGCCAGTACAACGCGCCGCGCGTCACGCCGGCGGCCTGGGCGATTTCGTTGAGCGAAGTGCGCGCGATGCCTTTTTGGTAGAAGGTTTCCAGCGCGGCGAGCATGAGATGTTCTTTGGTTTTAAGGGCTTCGGTTTTGGTTTTCCGCATGATGCCTGTTTCAAGTTAAGTGGAATGTTGGGGATTATAAAAAATACTTTGTATCCATGCAAGAATGTATGTATAATGGCACTCGTAATTGAGATTGGCTCTCAAGTATAAAATAAATTTTCAGACGACCTGCTCCGGATATTGAGGCAGGTTATTGTTGTTTCGGAACCAAAAATCGGCTCTGATGACAAAGTATAGGGTAAAACCTCATAACAATTATATAGATAGGAAAAGTAATGGCTTCTTATGCTTCTAAGGTGATGCGCATGGCGGCAATCGCTGCCGCTACTGCGTTGGCTCTTTCAGCGTGTAACAAAGGCACCGATGCGACGCAAGGTGCAAAAGATGGAAAAGGGCAGCAGGCAGCTGCACAAAAAGAAGCTCCGCCCCCTGTGGTCGGTGTCGTTACCGTCCATCCTGAAACCGTCGCGCTGACGACCGAGCTGCCGGGCCGTTTGGAGTCGCTGCGTACGGCGGATGTCCGCGCCCAAGTAGGCGGCATCATCCAAAAACGCCTGTTCCAAGAGGGCAGCTATGTCCGCGCCGGGCAGCCGCTTTACCAAATCGACAGCTCCACCTATGAAGCAAATCTGGAAAGCTCGCGCGCCCAGTTGGCAAGTGCGCAGGCGACCCTTGCCAAAGCCAATGCCGACTTGGCGCGTTACAAGCCGCTGGTTGCCGCCGATGCCATCAGTAAGCAGGATTACGATGCGGCGGTAACGGCGAAACGCTCTGCCGAAGCAAGCGTCAAAGCGGCTCAGGCGGCAATTAAATCTGCCGGTATCAATCTGAACAGGGCGCGTATTACCGCGCCGATTTCAGGTTTTATCGGTCAGTCTAAAGTATCCGAAGGTACGCTGTTGAACGCGGGTGATACGACCGTTCTGGCAACCATCCGCCAAACCAATCCTATGTATGTGAACATCACTCAATCTGCGACCGAAGTAATGAAGCTGCGCCAACAGGTTGCCGAGGGCAAATTGTCGGGCGTGGACGGCGCGATTGAAGTGGGCATCAAGTTCGACAACGGCGAAGTTTATCCGCATAAAGGCCGTTTGCTGTTCTCCGATCCGTCTGTTAACGAAACAACCGGACAAATCACGCTGCGCGCGTCAGTGCCGAACGACAAAAACATTTTGATGTCGGGTCTTTATGTGCGCGTACTGATGGAACAAGTGGCTGCCGACAACGCTTTTGTCGTACCGCAGCAGGCAGTAACGCGCGGTACGAAAGATACCGTGATGATTGTGAACGCCAAAGGCGAAATGGAGCCGCGCGAGGTAACAGTCGCCCAGCAGCAGGGAACCAACTGGATTATCACTGCGGGTCTGAACGACGGCGACAAAGTCGTTGTGGACGGCACCAGCATCGCCGCCATGATGGGTGCGAAAAAGGTTACGCCTAAAGAATGGACGCCTGCCGGAAGTGCTGCAGAAGCCGTGCCCAAAGCTGCTTCCGAAGTGAAAAAAGACGTTCAGACGACCTCTGAAGCCAAACCGGCATCCGCAGCTAAATAAGGAAGGCATCAATGGCTAAGTTTTTTATCGACCGCCCCATCTTTGCATGGGTCATTGCGATTTTTATTATCGCATTGGGTGTTATCGGCATTAGGAGTTTGCCGGTTTCCCAATATCCGTCCGTTGCCGCTCCGACCATTACGCTGACCGCTACTTATCCGGGCGCGTCCGCGCAGGTGATGGAAGACAGCGTGCTTGCCGTTATCGAACGCAATATGAACGGTGTGGAAGGTTTGGACTACATGAGCACTTCCGCCGACTCCAGCGGCAGAGGCAGCGTAAGTTTGACGTTTACGCCTGAAACCAATGAGGATCTGGCGCAGGTGGATGTGCAGAACAAACTCTCCGAAGTATTGAGCAATCTGCCTGCTACCGTGCAGCAATATGGTGTTACCGTATCGAAAGCGCGTTCCAACTTCCTGATGATTGTAATGCTTTCGTCAGACGTACAGTCCACCGAGGAAATGAACGACTACGCACAGCGCAATATCGTTCCCGAGTTGCAGCGTATCGACGGTGTAGGTTCGGTACGGTTGTTTGGTGCGCAACGCGCCATGCGCATTTGGATTGATCCGAAAAAACTGCAAAACTACAACCTGTCGTTTTCTGCGGTAACCAACGCGCTTGCAACACAAAACATCCAAATTTCAGCGGGTTCTATCGGTTCTCTGCCTGCTGTGCCGGGACAGACCATTTCGGCGACCGTTACGGCGCAAGGTCAATTGAGTACGGCTGAAGAGTTCGGCAACATCATTTTGGTATCCAATACCGACGGCTCGAATGTCTATCTGAAAGATGTGGCGAAAGTCAGCTTGGGTATGGAAGACTATTCTTCTTCCACCCGCCTGAACGGTGTGAACACCACCGGTATGGCGGTGATGTTGTCCAACAGCGGTAATGCTTTGGCAACCGCCACCGCAGTGAAGGAAAAAATGGCGACCCTGCAAAAATACTTCCCGCAGGGTATGAGCTGGAAAACGCCTTACGATACTTCCAAATTCGTCGATATTTCGATTGAGAAAGTGATCCATACGCTTTTGGAAGCCATTGTATTGGTATTTTTGGTGATGTTCCTATTCCTGCAAAACATCCGCTATACGCTGATTCCGACTATTGTCGTGCCGATTTCGCTGTTGGGCGGTTTTGCCTTCATCTCTTATATGGGCATGTCGATTAACGTATTGACCATGTTTGCGATGGTATTGGTCATCGGTATCGTGGTCGACGATGCGATTGTGGTCGTTGAAAACGTCGAGCGTATTATGGCGACGGAAGGTTTGCCGCCTAAAGCCGCGACCAAAAAAGCGATGGGTCAGATTTCCGGCGCGGTGGTCGGTATTACCGCCGTCCTGATTTCCGTATTTGTGCCTTTGGCAATGTTCAGCGGTGCAACCGGTAATATTTATAAACAGTTCGCTTTAACCATGGCGGCATCGATTGCATTCTCCGCATTCCTTGCACTGACGCTGACGCCGGCATTGTGCGCCACCATGCTCAAGCCGATTCAGAAGGGGCATCACGAAGAGAAAAAAGGTTTCTTCGGCTGGTTCAATAAAAAATTTGATAGCTGGACACACGGTTATGAAGGCTGGGTTGCCAAAGTGTTGCGTAAGACTTTGCGCATGATGGTTGTTTACATCGGTTTGGCGGCTGTCGGCGTATTCCTGTTTATGCGCTTGCCGACTTCTTTCTTGCCGACCGAAGACCAAGGCTTCGTCATGGTCAGCGTGCAACTGCCCGCGGGTGCGACCAAAGAGCGTACCGATGCGACATTGGCGCAAGTTACCCAGTTGGCGAAAAGCATTCCTGAAATTGAAAATATCATTACTGTTTCCGGTTTCAGCTTTTCGGGCAGCGGTCAAAATATGGCTATGGGTTTTGCCATACTTAAAGACTGGAATGAGCGTAAAACTCCGGGCAGCGATGCAACGTCTATTTCAAACAAGCTGACTGGTATGATGATGGGTACGCTTAAAGACGGTTTCGGTATCGCTATTACGCCTCCTCCAATTATGGAGTTGGGTAACGGCTCGGGTCTGACCATCAACCTGCAAGACCGCAACAATACCGGTCATGCCGCATTGCTGGCGAAGCGCAACGAATTGATCGGCAAAATGCGCGAAAGCGGTCTGTTTGACCCGAGCACCGTCCGTGCCAGCGGTCTGGAGGATGCGCCGCAATTGAAAATCGACATCGACCGGGCCGCTGCTGCCGCACAGGGCATTTCGTTCTCAGACATCCGAACGACCCTGGCTTCCTCTTTGGGTTCGTCTTATGTCAACGACTTCCCGAACCAGGGTCGTCTGCAACGCGTGATGGTTCAGGCTGATGCTTCTGCTCGTATGCAGCCGTCCGACATCCTGAATTTGACTGTGCCCAACAGTTCCGGTGTCGCTGTCCCGCTTTCTACCATTGCTACTGTTTCCTGGCAGACAGGTACGGAACAAAGCGTCCGCTTCAACGGCTATCCCTCTATGGAACTTTCCGGCTCTCCGGCTACCGGTGTTTCATCCGGCCAAGCAATGGCTGCGGTACAGCAAATGGTTGACGAAATGGGCGGCGGTTACAGCCTAGAATGGGGCGGTCAGTCGCGCGAAGAAGCCAAAGGCAGTTCGCAAACCTTGATTTTGTACGGCTTGGCGATTGCTTCTGTATTCTTGGTGCTTGCCGCGCTTTATGAAAGCTGGTCTATCCCGCTGGCAGTTATCCTCGTGATTCCGTTGGGTTTGATTGGCGCGGCATTGGGTGTTACCGGGCGTAATACGTTTGAAGCTCTGTTGGGCAGTATCCCCTCGTTTACCAATGATATTTACTTCCAAGTCGGCTTTGTAACCGTAATGGGCTTGAGTGCGAAAAACGCGATTTTGATTATCGAGTTTGCCAAAGACCTGCAAGCGCAAGGCAAGAGCGCACTGGAAGCCGCGCTGGAAGCCGCACGCCTGCGTTTCCGTCCGATTATTATGACTTCGTTTGCCTTCATTTTGGGCGTGGTTCCGCTGTATATTGCCAGCGGTGCCAGCTCAGCCAGCCAGCGTGCCATCGGTACGACTGTGTTCTGGGGTATGTTGATCGGTACGATTTTGTCCGTGTTCCTTGTGCCGCTCTTTTATGTCATCGTGCGCAAATTCTTTAAGGAAAGCGCGCACGAACATGAAATGGCCGTGAAACACGCTGCCGAAGCAGGCATGATTTCCCACGAAGATCAAAATACGGACAACAAGCACTAGCAAAAAGGTCGTCTGAAACCCGAAATACGGTTTCAGACGACCCCAAGGAATCCTTATGAACAAAATGACATTCAAAACGGTATTGAGTACCGTCGCCGCAGCCGTCGCGCTGTCCGCCTGTACCATGATCCCGAAATATGAACAACCGCAGGTCGAAGTTGCCGAAACTTTCAAATACGACACCTTCGACGACGGCATCCGCGCCGCCGACTTGGGCTGGCAGGACTTCTTTGCCGACCCGCGCCTGCACCGCCTTATCGACATCGCGTTGGAACGCAATACCGACCTGCGCACCGCCGCGCTGAACGCCGAAATCTACCGCAAACAATACATGATTGCCCGCAACGACCTGCTGCCGAGCATAAACGCCAGCGGTACCGGTACGCGGACAGGCAGCTTGAGTGGCGGCGTTACCCGCAGCGAATACAGTGTCGGTTTGGGTGCGGCAGCGTACGAGCTTGACCTTTTCGGACGCGTCCGAAGCAACAGCCAAGCCGCATTGCAAGGTTATTTCAGCGTAGCCGCCAACCGCGATGCCGCCCACCTTGCCCTGATTGCCGCCGTTGCCAAAGCCCATTTCAACGAACTGTACGCCCAAGAATCGATGGCATTGGCGCAGCGCGTCCTCAAAACCCGCGAAGCCACTTACAAACTTTCCCAAATGCGCCACAAAGCAGGCGTGATTTCCGCCGTCGATTTGCGTCAACAGGAAGCCCTGATTGAATCCGCCAAAGCCGATTACGCGAACGCCGTCAAAAACCGCGAACAAGCCCGCAATGCCTTGGCGAACCTGATTAACCAACCCTTGCCGGAAGATCTGCCTGCCGCACTGCCTTTGAGCAAACAGTTCAAAATCACCCGACTGCCAGCAGGCTTGAGTTCCGAAGTCCTGCTGAACCGTCCCGACATCCGCGCCGCAGAACACTCGCTCAAACAAGCCAATGCCAACATCGGCGCAGCGCGTGCCGCCTTCTTTCCCACCATCAGCCTGACCGGATCGGTCGGCACCGCATCCGGCGAGTTGAGCGGCCTATTCAAAAGCGGTACAGGCATCTGGTCGTTCGCACCTTCCATTACCCTGCCGATTTTCAACTGGGGTAGTAACAAAGCGAATCTCGACGTGGCCACGCTGCGTAAAGAGGCTCAAATCGTCGCGTATGAAGCCGCCGTCCAAGCCGCTTTCCAAGACGTATCCAACGCCTTGGTCGCACGCGAGCAACTCGACAAGAGCTACGCCGCGCTAAACAAACAAAGCCGCGCCTACAACGACACCCTGCGTCTCATCAATCTGCGCTACAAACACGGCGTATCCAACGCCCTCGACCTGCTTGATGCAGAGCGCAGCAGCTATGGCGCAGAAACCGCGTTGCTTGCCAACCAGCTCACCCGCCTCGAAAACCTCGCCGACCTCTATAAAGCACTCGGCGGCGGTTTGAAACGTGAAACCGTTAGCCAGTCAGCCGCTCAGCAGTAAGACTGTTCGAAATAAACGGTATCAAAAACGTCGTCTGAAAACCGGATATCCAGTTTTCAGACGACGTTTTTATGTCAGGGTTTGATTTTTGGGTGTTGGGTTAGAGGTCGTCTGAAATTGGAGATTCCATTTCAGACGACCTTTTGTCCATGAATGAAAAGGTGTCATCGGAAGAGGGGCTTTCGCCAGTTTGGCTTTTTATAGTGGATTAAATTTAAATCAGGACAAGGCGACGAAGCCGCAGACAGTACAAATAGTACGGCAAGGCGAGGCAACGCCGTACTGGTTTAAATTTAATCCACTATACAATGCTCAGTTTGACGGGAATTCCGTTTCGTTCTCCATACAAACACAAAACCCGCTGTCGAGATAGCGGGTTTTGTGTTTTTCGGTTTTGAGTATCTGATAAATGGGAACGGTATTTCTCGTATATGCGCACTCCGAAGGTAATGAGACAAAAAGAAGAGGGGATAATCTGTCGTTTAATGGCTCGGAGCGGACGGCTTCCGAGTGGTTTTGATTATACGCTAATAGAAATAATTATCAATACTAAAAAGATAAGAAATTGTAAATTAAGCCTAATGCAATGAAAAATAATAAGATTTAATGGGTGAGGTTGGTGATGTTGAGAAGAAAACGAAATATAGTGGATTAACAAAAATCAGGACAAGGCGACGAAGCCGCAGACAGTACTGATAGTACGGAACCGATTCACTTGGTGCTTCAGCACCTTAGAGAATCGTTCTCT